>NZ_CP047242.1:5812500-6112500 GCF_009856605.1 Trichormus variabilis 0441
ATCAGCACTTTCAGGCGATAGCGCAAGCCTGTCCAGACTTACCGCTATTGTTATACAACGTTCCTGGTCGTACTGGTCAAAATCTCAGTCCAGAGACAGTTGTGCGGTTAGCCGAAATCGACAATATTATTGGTGTTAAAGAAGCTAGTGGCAATCTCGACCAAGCGGGTGAAATCCGTCGCTCGACACCAAAAGAATTCCAGATTTACGCTGGAGATGATTCGTTAACCTTGCCCTTGTTAGCGATAGGGGCAAAGGGCGTAGTTAGTGTAGCTTCCCATTTGGTAGGGAACCAACTACAACAGATGATTCAAGCTTTTAATTCCGGGCAAGTGACAGTCGCCAGTGATATTCATCTTCGACTCTTGCCGTTGTTTAAAGCTTTATTTATCACTACAAATCCGATTCCCATTAAACAAGCACTAAAACTTCAAGGTTGGGAGGTTGGTTCAACCCGTCCGCCCCTAAGTGATGCGGATGCGGAAGTCAGTCAAAAACTAGAAGCAGTAATGAAACATCTCAATTTAATCTAATCACCAATATCTCAGGACTAGTTAAATTCTATTTGTCAAAACTGTATATCTATAACTAATGGGGTTTATTAGAAAAATCTGATGATTAAAGTTTTATTACCGCCCAGCTTCTAATACTCTAAAAATTTGTGCTAAAACCTAATAAATATACAATGAATTTTTCAACTTAAAATTCCTTTTTATTGAATCAGAAACTGCACATTTAATCAAAATTTGGCTGCTTGTGAAAAGTAGGCTCATGTTTGTCATTCCTAAAAGAAGCTGAATTTGCAAATTTACTTAAAGTCTAAAACAACAAACAACAATCTCAGGAGAAAATGGCTAAAAACGAAACTAATGCTGGCCTAAAAATTATTCCCTTAGGCGGTTTACATGAAATTGGTAAAAACACCTGTGTTTTTGAATATGATGATGAAATCATTCTTTTAGATGCAGGGTTGGCTTTCCCCACAGAGGCGATGCACGGGGTAAATATCGTCCTGCCAGATATGACCTATCTACGGGAAAATCGCCACAAAATCAAAGGTATGGTTGTTACCCACGGCCATGAAGATCATATTGGTGGGATTGCTTTTCACCTCAAACAATTTGACATTCCAGTAATTTATGGGCCTAGACTAGCAATGGCAATGCTAGAGGGTAAATTAGAAGAAGCTGGAGTACGCGATCGCACAGAATTAAGAAAAGTTTTACCCCGTGATGTTGTACGCATTGGTAAATCATTTTTTGTCGAGTACATCCGCAACACCCACTCCATTGCTGATAGCTTCACCGTTGCCATTCACACCCCCTTAGGTGTGGTGATTCACACGGGAGACTTCAAATTTGACCACACCCCAGTTGATGGTGAAAAATTTGACCTGCAACGCCTGGCAGAACACGGCGAAAAAGGCGTACTTTGTCTGTTGAGTGATTCCACTAACTCGGAAGTCCCAGGCTTCACCCCTTCAGAAGCATCAGTTTTTCCCAATCTAGATAGAGTTTTTAGTCAAGCGGAAGGACGGCTATTCGTCACCACCTTTGCTTCCAGCGTCCATCGCATCAACATGATTTTGCAACTGGCGAAAAAGCATAACCGCGTTGTCACAGTTGTTGGGCGTTCCATGCTGAACTTGATTGCCCACGCCCGTAATTTGGGTTACATCAAGTGTGAAGATAATCTGTTGCAGCCCTTGCACATGGTACGTAATCTGCCAGACGATAATGTTCTGGTTCTCACCACTGGTTCTCAAGGTGAAACAATGGCAGCCATGACCAGGATTGCCAACAAAGAACACCCCCATATTAAAATCCGTCAAGGCGATACTGTTGTCTTCTCTGCTAACCCAATTCCGGGGAACACAATTGCTGTAGTCAATACCATCGACAAATTGATGCAGCAAGGGGCGAAAGTAGTTTATGGAAGAGACCAAGGGATTCACGTTTCGGGTCACGGCTGTCAAGAAGACCAAAAGCTGATGATTGCCTTAACTCGACCCAAGTTCTTTGTTCCAGTCCACGGTGAACATCGGATGTTGGTGAAACATTCCCAAACCGCCCAGAAGTCAGGCATTCCCGCCGAGAATATGGTGATTATTCAAAATGGGGATATCATCGAACTGACGGAAGACTCAATTCGTGTCGCGGGGAAAGTTCAATCTGGTATCGAGTTAGTCGATACTACAAGCTCTGGAATGGTCAGCGCCAAAGTACTGCAAGAACGTCAACGCATGGCAGAGGAAGGACTGGTGACTATTGCAGCTGCTATTGATTGGCAAGGTAAATTGTTGGCTAAACCAGAAATTCACCTGCGTGGTGTTGTTACTAGTGTAGAGCGATCGCTGTTACAAAAGTGGGTACAACAGCGTATTGAAGAAATTTTGAGCGTGCGTTGGTCAGAGTTTGCGACTTCTGAAGGTGAACAGCCTGAGATTGATTGGGGTGGTTTGCAAGGAACTTTAGAACGGGAGTTGCAACGTTCTATTCGTCGTGAGTTGCAATGTCAGCCATCGGTTACTTTGCTGATGCAAATTCCTGATGAGCCACCTGTGAAGGTTGCTGATGGTAGAAGGCGGCGGACTCGCACGGCTGCTCAAGTAGCTTCTTAGAGAGTATTAAGAGGTAAAGCTCACGCAAAGGCGCAAAGACGCAAAGGCTCGTAAGGTGTCTTTGCGTTTTGCTGTGGGATATTAGGCGTATACAAGTTCTCTGTAGAGCGAGACTATATCCAAAAAACCTGTCTTAGAGAATATTGGATTGTTGACCCTCTAAAAAATATAGTTACTGTCTGTTTACTAGAGAAAGGTAGTTATCCGCAAATTGTATTTATCGAAAATCAACAGATTATTTCTACCTTATTTCCAGCATTAACTTTTACTGTTCAGCAAACACTTTCAACCTAAGTTAACCCACAGATAGGTAATTATTAAAGTGCATATTGTTAGTGGTAAGCCAAAACGTAAATGCTCTAAAAATGTAAGCTTGTAACCTAAATCGGCAGCAGCTTCTACAGTAATGAGATTGGCAACTGCACCAAATAAAGTTAAATTACCTGCTAGAGTTGAACCTGCTGCTAGTAATAGCCAAGATTTGGTATCATCTGGGGAAATTAACGGTTGCAATAGCAGCACAGCCGGAACATTAGAAATCAAGTTAGATAAAACAACTGTCACACCCAATAAACTTGCAGCAGAGTTGATGACATGGGTAAATGGCTGTAATAAATTCAATTTTTGGGTGGCTTTCGTCAAAATAAACAGTCCCGAAAACATCACCAAAAGATTCCAATCTACCTTTTTTAAAACTCGTTGTGGTTTAATTCTTCTAGTAATTAAAAGTAAACTAGCTGCAACGAGGGCTGACTGTGCTAAAGGTAAGCCGATAGTAAAAGCAATAAGTAAGCCTGTAGTAATAACTAATGTTTTATTAAATAAGGGTTTAAATATTCGTTGGTTGTTGATGGCTACAACTTGGCAAGGTTTAGCTGAACGCACATCTGGGTAAAGTAGCCACAGTAATCCTACCTGAATTATTAAGCCGATAAAAGCAACGGGAGCTAAGATACGCAAAAATTCTAGGTAGGGAATCCCAGAAAAAGATCCTATCAAGATATTTTGGGGATTACCGCTTAGGGTAGCCACAGAGCCTATATTAGTTGCTCCGGCGATCGCTAGTAAATAGGGAATTGGATTTAAACTCAAGGCTTGAGCCAGACTCAAAGTCAAAGGCGTGAAGACTAGCGCCAAAGTATCATTCAGGAAAAAGGCGGAGAGAATACCGCTACCAAAGGTTAAAGCAATCAACAAACCTAAAGGACTACGGGTAAAACTCAACAACACAGCTAAAGCACGTCGGAAAAACCCTGCATAGGATAAGTTGGCGTTGACTACCATCATACTTAAAAGAAATACGATGGTATTTGGGTCAATTGCCTGCCAAGCTTCCTGTAAATTCAGTACACCAAAGGCAATTAAAAAGGTAGAGCCAACTAAGGCAATGGTGGCGCGGTTCATCCGTAAGCCTGGAATGTAGCCCAAGGCTAAACCCAGGTATGTCAGCCCTATTACGCCATAAATGGCAAATTGGATGAGAATCACTGTTTCTAATGTGTTATTGTCGGTTTTAGTACCTAAAGATATTGTCTACACTACCTAGCCAACAATAAAACTATTTCCGTATAAATATTCTTTTACTAGCAAAAATACTTGTGTTAACCTTTGTGAAGATTACCGCAAATTCCACCCTAGTACAGATGTCTTCACTAAAATTTAAACTGTGTCAAGTTATGAATAAGATCGGATGATCACACTACCACTTCCGAGAAAATTACGATTAACTTGACGTAGTAATAAGTTGTGTTCTGGCTTCAGTACTTTTCCCCAATTAACGTTATATCGCTTTTTATGAGCGTTTTTTCCCGACAAGCTAGTTATCACACTGTATAAGTTCATCGGAAAGGTGAATACCCTCATATAAAAAGAGGCATAACCATGAAGGTATTTGATAATACCACAAAAAAGTTTTTGGTTGCAAGTTGGGTTTGGATAAGTCACACAGAAGTTAACAATACTCGTTTAGGCCAGTTGCAGACTTCTCCGTCTCGGTCAGGTTGGGACATTCTCAGACCCTTAAGACGCTACTTAGATAGCATTGAAGTGAGCGATCGCTTATTAGCTCACCGCCTATGTCAACTAATTCCTGCTCAATGTCCGTTTGAACGCGACATCAATCTATTTGGCAAAACTCTGCTGCACATTCCGCCATTGTGTAAACTCAACCCTCTATATGAAGAAGTCGTTAGCTTGCGTTTTCGGGCGCTGTGCTATTTAGCTGATGAATGCGGCGAGGATGTATCGCAGTATTGTTAGTCAATAGTCAACGGTCAATAGTCAATAGTTAAAAGCTAAAAATGAAGGTTTTGAACTATTGACTATTGACTTTTTTTCCGCGCCTCCCATTTCTGGATGGCTTCTTGAGCATCTTCGTAGACAGTTGTTCCTTCGGGGACTAAGGTAGCGGTTGCAATTGCAGCACTAAAATTTTCTTGATCGGCGCGATTTTTAGCGAGGTCAAGAATTTTTTGACTCCATTGATTGATAGATATTTGTGCCAAATCAAAGCCTGGTTGCCCTTGGGGTACTCTTTTAGCTACTTCGATGGCACGGTTATAAGTGGAAGCTTGCCCTTGTTTAATTAAAGCGTTAGCGGCATCTATCAGAGTTTGATTAGCTAGAAACTGTTTGGCTTCTGAGCGCCACTGGGCAATTGTGGTTTGAGCTTGGGGATAGAGTGCTTCGTCTTTGGGAATTAATTTAGCAGCTGCGATCGCATTGGTATATTGTCTTTGTTTGGCGCGACCTTCTGCTAAATCGAGAATCATCCGACTCCAAATTTTAATATTTTCCTGGGCTTGTTCGTAGAGTGGTTCGCCGGGTTTGATTTTCTTTGCAGTGGCGATCGCCAAACTGAGATCGCTAGCTTGAGTCTGTCTCAAAGACATTTTGGCTAGGTCTAATACAGCTTGATTACGTTTTTTTGATTCAGAAATAGGCGCAATTTGGGCAGTTGATTGATTCTTGGGTCGATTGAGTGGAGCTAACTTGGCGACTGGACGAGGAGTTGAGGGAGTTTTGATGATTTGTGAATCACTGGTAGCGGTAGGTAGTTGCTGTCTCGCTCTTAAAACCCTGGCTTGATTACGCAGGAGAATAATAGAAATTAACGCTACAACCACCATAGTTCCGCCTCCCCACAGCAAAAACTGTCTCCATAATGGAGGCTCTGGCTTATTGCTTGGTAGCCGAGAGATATAGGCTTGGGGAGCATTGGGGATGAACCTCCCGCCTGTTTCTTCCTCGTCGGGGATTGGTGGTTGGTATGGTTGGGGAAAGTCAGTATTTATGGGAAATGGCTGTCTATCTAAAGTGATGGTGGGTGATTTGCCATTACCGTTAGTTTCAAACTTGGGAGAATCTTCCCATTTCCCAAATTTTGGGGGCTTAGAGGTTGTTCTAGGGGGTTCTCCCAAAGATGGTGCTGTTAAGGCTACAGCAAAACTTTCTTCTGAAAAAATAAGAGGTTCGGCTTCCGAAGGTTCTAAGGTACTAGGTACGGCGGCGCTCAGTTCTACTTCAGGATTGTTGGTTGTTGCTACTGGGGGTAAAATTTCCTGTTCATCAAAGGGGATAAAGGCTACAGGATTTTGTGTAGGTCGCCAGTAATGCTGAGATAATTCGGGAGTCAAAACACTTAAGTATTTTTCTAGTTCCCCTAAATTACTGCCGTAACCAGAACGCAAGGCTGATAATAATGCGCCTGTAAATATGCCGTGGCCTAGCTCTCTACTTTCCTGGGAAAACTGGTCTGGCTGACAAGAAAGAATGGTGGCTAGTTGTAGTTCTTCGGCTAGTTCGATGATTTCTTTACCTACGGGAGTATCCCCAAAGCTTGCAGAAGCACGGTTGATATCAAATAGCAGCAAAACATTGAGGTTAGCTAGCTGCAAACTTTGCATCAGCGATCGCACTTCTATGCCAGTTTCTTCTACTAGCTTGGGGTCGCCTTCTGTGGGCATTAAATAATCTCTGCCGTTGTAATTAACCCCATAACCGCTAAAGAAGAACCATAAATGGTCTTCTGGTTGCCAACAGGCTGCGGCTAAGTCTTCTAGCAACAGCAATATATTTTCTTTAGTTGGATAAGTATCTCTATCGTCAATTGGTGGCGATGTATCCGTCATGAGCAAGCAGCGTTGGTTGACAAAACCTGCTTGGTGAACCAAAAAGTCCTTTAGCGCCTCGGCATCGGCTTGGGCGCAGCGTAAAGGTTGAAATAATTGATATTGATTAACGCCTATGGCGATCGCCCAGTAGTTTGCCATCCCGCTCTTTGTAGGTTGTTGTGTGCTTGCCTAAAATTGCGGTTGGCTTTGCTGAAAAAACAAAGCTAACCTATGTCTAATAGTCTAGGAGATTCTCATTGAGTCATTAAAGATACGTATTTTTTATTACTTCCACTTTCGGGAAATTTTCTTGAGTTATTCAAATTACAGAACCTCAATTAAGGAGCTATCAGGTTATGACTAGGAGTAGTACTCACCCACTATCATCAATCATTCCCTTTAAAGTTATTAGCCAAATTGACAAAAAAATCCGGACATTTCCGTTAATCTTTTTGCTTTTATTTCCTGTTCCTGTATGGCTTGTAACAGAATTGGTTTTCCCGCAAATTGTCCGTGCTTACACTGCCAGAGTGGACTTGACTATCGACAGATTACCTGATGAAGCCTACGAAACCATACTACGCAGGGCAGAAATGAGTGCTAGGGCTGCCGCACAAAGGAGCTTTGATCAAGATATTTTGGTAACAGATATTTCCGTGATTATTTCCGTACAAAGTAATGGAGCGATCGCACCAGTGTTAGCCTTAGATGTCAGCCGTCAGCAATGGCGCACCCGCCCTGATCCGCAACGTTGGGCAACTTATTTCAAAAGCGCGCGATCGCTCTTATTTTTTGAACAGCCACAAAGCACTTCTAACCCAGCCGCCGCCGTCACTATTCCCTCAGCAACCCCTAATCCCTCCCCGTCCCCACAACCAACAGTAGAACCCGCCAATCAGCCACCAAAGTGAATATTAGGGGGTGTTAGGTAGTAAGAGGCAAGGGAGTAGGGAGCAGGAGAAAAAATAACTACTGACCACTGACCATTGACTATTGACAAATCCTGAAACTTTTCCATTTGACTTAGCCAAGCGATCGCTTAGAATAGAAAGGTTGTCAAGAATTGCGATATCGGCTATCATGGCGGTTCCTAAGAAGAAAACATCTAAATCAAAACGAGATAAACGTCGAGCTACCTGGAGACATAAGGCTGCTGTGGAAGCGCAAAAAGCTCTCTCTTTGGGCAAATCAATTTTGACTGGACGTTCTACATTTGTCTATCCTACTGCGGAAGAAGAAGACGAAGAAGAATAAAAAAATAGGTAATGAGTAATTGGCAGAACCTATTACCCATTACCTTTCACCCATGACTGATGATCAAATAATGATCTACAGCGTAAGTTATCTCTAGCTATTAATTTTTTAGTGTTTAACAAAATTAATATTTGTAAGTATTTGTAGGGTAAATATTAACTTAGTATTGCTTTCAATCAGTTTGTCATATTTTTAAGCTGAGTCGTCTCTCTATTTTTGATTGTTATATAAATATGCTAGGAAAATTTTTTCAGAAACCAGACCAAGAAAATAGCGATCGCGTTCCCCCAGGACAGCATTTAGCTAAGGGTTTTCCTGTATTGACTTATGGCGCAGCCCCTAAAGTTAGTTTGGAAGGTTGGGAGTTTCGGGTTTGGGGTTTGGTAAAACCAACTGTATTTACTTGGTCTGATTTCATGAATTTACCTCATCATGAATTTACAGCCGACTTTCACTGTGTAACCCGTTGGTCTAAGCTTGATGTCAAGTGGACGGGGATTAAGGTCACAGATTTTATGAGTCTGATTGAGGTAGATTCCAAGGCTGCTCATATTATGGAACATTGCTATGGCGGTTACACCACAAATATCGCAATAGCAGATTTTGTCAGGGAAGAGAATTTTTTCGCTTTTAAGTTATTTGGTGAAGACTTACCCTCAGAACATGGTGGGCCAATGCGTCTGGTTGTACCCCACCTCTACGCCTGGAAAAGCGCCAAGTGGATTAATGGGCTGGAGTTTCTTGACAAGGAAGAATTGGGTTTTTGGGAACGCAACGGCTACCACCGTCGTGGTGAACCTTGGGAAGAGGAAAGATACAGTTGATGGGATTGGTAATGGGTAATGGGAATATTAGCCGTTACCAGATTCCTCATCTTTTTGTGGGTGAGAAATTTTAATTTCTATTTCCTGATTTACCAATCCCTAGTTCAAGGTAAAAGTCAAAAGGAAAAATCTTTTACCTTTTAACTTTTAACTTTTAACTTTTAACTTTTAACCTTTTTCCCCAATCCTTTACTTCATCATTCGTTTGAGTAAAGATAATTTATCTTTGTAGGGTGCATAACGCCAATCTAGGTCTAGCCAGAAGGCGTTTTTTAAGACACTCTTGTAATGGGAAAATGTGTCAAAGCTGGCTTTACCATGATAGCTACCAATACCGCTATCGCCTACACCACCAAAGGGTAAGGATGAAACACCCACCTGCATAATGGTGTCGTTAATACACACTCCACCTGATGAGGTTTCTTGCAGAATTTGTTGTTGTAGGTCTTTATTTTGGGAAAATATGTATAAAGCCAGGGGTTTTGGCTGAGAATTAATGAGGGCGATCGCATCTTTTATCTCTGTGTATTCAATCACAGGTAAAATCGGCCCAAAAATTTCTTCCTGCATTACAGGATCTGTTACAGAGATGTTATCTAGTAATGTGGGAGCAATATATTTATCTTCGTAGTTTGTTTCCCCACCAACAATAACTTGACCATTGTTAAGGAATTTAGCTAAACGCTCAAAATGTCTATGGCTAATAATCCTCCCATAATCAGGACTATCTATTGGGTTATCGCCATAAAATTCTGTGAGACTTTTTTGTATGGCAGCGATTAAATCTTTTTTAATTTTCTGATTAACTAAAAGATAGTCGGGTGCGATGCAAGTTTGTCCGGCGTTAATGAATTTGCCCCAAGTAATGCGTTTAGCTGTATATTCGAGATGAATCTCACTATCAACAATGCAAGGACTTTTACCACCCAACTCTAAAGTAACTGGTGTCAGATGTTTGGCGGCGGCTTCCATAACAACTTTGCCTATGGCTGTACCACCAGTAAAAAATATATGATCGAACTTTTCGGCTAGTAACTCTTGGCTAGTTTCTGCGCCACCTTCTACTACTGTCAAATACTCACTGGAAAAATATTTACTAATCAGTTCTGCTACTAAATTAGATGTGTGAGGTGCAAGTTCTGAAGGTTTGATAATGGCACAATTTCCGGCGGCGATCGCCCCTACTAACGGTGAAATTATTAATCCGAATGGATAATTCCAAGGACAGATAATTAAAACGACTCCTAGCGGTTCTGGATAAATTCGCGCTGAATAAGAAAAGAAATCTAGGGGAACATCTGCTTTTTTAGGCTTAGACCAATTTTTCAGATTTTTTATGGCGTAATCAATTTCTTTAATTACACCAATCTCGGCAAAGTAAGCTTCGTATTCCGACTTGTTTAAATCCGCTTTTAATGCCTTAGTTATTGCTGTTTCATTATCAGTAACTAATTTTCTCAGTTTTTTGAGTTGTTCCAGCCGGAAGTTGATATTTTTAGTTTGTCCAGTCTGAAAAAAATTACGTTCTTGTTGAATTATTTCCCTAATCTTCGATGTTTCAATAGTAAGCATTTTTTCCAGCCTTTAATTTTTCTACTTTCTCAAACTCTAAAAATATTTTCATCTAGTCTGCTTTACCTACTATTTGAATAGGTAAACTAACGACAAAAACACTGCCTTTGCCTAACTCTGAATTAACCACTATTTTACCGTGATGAGCCTCAACAATGCGCCGAGAAAGATACAAGCCTAGACCACTACCAGAAATTTTATGACTACCTTGACGAAATCTTTCAAATAATGTGGCGTGTTCTTCTAATGGAATACCTGCGCCTGTATCTGCGATTTCAACCTGTACATAGTCGATGTTGCTAGAAAGTAAGGAAGGGTCGGAAAAATCTTGTTTAGCATTTAATATAATGCCTTTGAGGCGAATAGTCACTGAGCCAGAGGCTGTAAATTTGATGGCGTTACCTATAAGGTTGGTAAATAAGCGATGCAATTCTAAGCGATCGCCTACGGTGGGCGGAATGCCATCGCCTAGTTTATTTGGTGTTGATGTGTCGCCAAAATCGCTATTAATTGCCAAGTTTTTTTCTTGAGCCAAGGGTGTCAGTTCTGCAATCACCTCATTTAATAATTGACTGAGATTTACTGGTTGAAATGCTAAGGTTTTGCGACCAGCTTCAAAGCGATAAACTTCTAATAAAGTATTCACCATTGACAGCAGGTTAATATTACTCCGCGCCATGATGGTGATTACTTCCTGCATTTGCGGTGATAAATTTCCCAAAGCACCTTGTTGAAATAGTGCCAACATCCGATCAGCCGCCACTAAGGGAGTGCGTAAATCGTGGGTGAGACGAGAGACGAAATCTTCGCGCTGACGAGCTATTTCATCGCGTTCATCCATACTATGCTTCAAACGAAGAAGCGATCGCACTCTTGCCAGTAATTCATCCACTGTGACGGGTTTGCGGATAAAATCATCAGCACCCAAATCTAATCCATGCGCTACATTTGGGGCATCGTGGGCGGTAATCAGCAAGATGGGGATGTATTGCTGCAACTTCATCTCCCCACGCACCCGCCTAGTAACTTCATAACCATCCATCCCTGGCATCATTAAATCCAACAGCACCAAATCACAAGGGGATGCTTGCAGTTCTGCTAATGCTGAGATGCCATTTTCGGCGGTACTAACTGTATAACCTTCTTCCTCCAGAATGGTTTTAATCAAAAACACGTTATCTGGAGAATCATCAACCACCAGAATTTTTCCAGATTGAGCAGTTGGTAAACTCATAGGATGCCAAAGTATAGGGTAATAGGGATGTTGTTATTAGCAAGTATTTAGCTCAATATGCGCCTTGACTCTTCCGTAGAGTAGGATAGCTCCCTATAAACAATCTGGCAATTGAAAATTTGATGGAATTGCTCGGAATTATATAATTTGTACCGATTGCGTGTTAATTTCTGTTAATTTAGTTAGTTGTATATCATTTGTTAATAGTGTGGCATTTAGAGGTTATTTATCAAGAAAAAATAAAATTAAACGACCACCCAATAAATACAAGATTACATTTGTATCTAACAAAAATAAAGCTAGTGCCAAGTCCATTCATTCCTAATATTCTGCTGATACTCTAAAGGATCTAGCTTCAGTTTTATAACACCAGAATACGTGTTAATGTTGAAGTCTTGACTCTCCTGTAATTGATAAGTCTCTAGGATTTTTTCTATTTGTTGCCAATCTTGATAATCGATCAAAACAGCTACCGGATTCATTGCTTCATCTGTAACAATTTTTTTCTTAAAATGTCGCATTACTTTCGAGTTTAACTGTCGGTTTAACTCTTCGATCATAACTCCAAAACGAAATTTCAGCTAATAGTAAAGCTCTAAAAACATTAACGCTTTAAAATAAAAAATACCTCTGCGCCATTGGTAAAACCGTTGCAGGTTCACAAGTCAACAATTCCCCATCTGCTCTGACTTCATAGGTTTCGGGATCTACTTCTATATGGGGTAAAGCATCATTCAGTTTCATCTCCTGCTTAGTTAATTGGCGAGTTCCAGAAACTGCGACTGCTGATTTTCGTAAACCCAACTGCTGGGGAATGTCTCTTTCTAAAGCAGCTTGGGAAACAAAGGTTAAAGATGTGGCATTTCTCGCACCTGCAAAACTGCCAAACATGGGGCGCATATGGACAGGTTGCGGTGTGGGAATGCTGGCGTTGGCATCCCCCATCTGTGACCAAGCAATCATCCCGCCTTTAATGACTATCTCTGGCTTGACACCAAAAAATCCTGGTCGCCACAAACATAAATCGGCAAGTTTACCTGCTTCTACAGAACCTACATACTGAGAGATTCCGTGAGTAATTGCGGGGTTAATTGTGTATTTAGCAACGTATCTTTTGGCTCTTAAATTGTCTGCTTTGCCATCTCCAGCCAGGCTTCCCCGTTGTACTTTCATTTTGTGAGATGTCTGCCAAGTGCGAATTATTACTTCACCTACTCTACCCATAGCTTGGGAGTCGGAAGCAATCATACTAAATGCGCCTAAGTCGTGGAGGATATCTTCGGCGGCGATGGTTTCGCGGCGGATACGGGATTCGGCAAAAGCCACATCTTCAGCGATCGCCGGATCGAGGTGATGACATACCATTAACATATCTAGATGTTCGTCTAAGGTGTTGACGGTGTACGGACGGGTGGGGTTGGTGGAAGATGGGAGGACGTTGGCTTGTCCGCAGACTTTGATAATATCTGGTGCGTGTCCACCGCCTGCGCCTTCAGTGTGATAAGTGTGAATGGCACGATTTTTAAAGGCGGCGATGGTATCTTCAACAAATCCGGCTTCGTTGAGGGTGTCAGTGTGAATTGCCACTTGTACGTCGTATTCATCGGCTACACTCAAGCAAGTGTCAATGGTGGCGGGGGTGGTTCCCCAGTCTTCATGCAGCTTTAAACCAATTGCACCAGCGAAAATCTGTTCTGTCAGTCCTTGGGGTTGACTGGCGTTACCTTTACCTAAGAAACCTAAGTTCATAGGAAAAGCATCAGCCGCTTGCAGCATCCGGTACATATTCCAAGGGCCGGGGGTGCAGGTGGTGGCGTTGGTTCCTGTGGCTGGGCCTGTACCGCCGCCAATCATAGTAGTGATACCGGAGGCGATCGCTACTTCAATCTGCTGGGGACAAATAAAATGGATATGAGTATCAATACCGCCAGCCGTGAGAATCATTCCTTCTCCGGCTAAGGCTTCGGTTCCAGGGCCGATAATAATATCTACATGATCTTGAATATAGGGATTCCCGGCTTTCCCAATTTTAAATATCTTGCCATCTTTAATCCCAATATCTGCTTTAACTATTCCCCACCAATCGAGAATCAAAGCATTAGTAATCACTAAATCTACTGCACCATCGGCGTTAGCAATGGGAGATTGTCCCATACCATCTCGGATGACTTTACCACCACCGAATTTCACCTCATCGCCGTAGGTTGTGAAGTCTTGTTCTACTTGTATAAATAATTCTGTATCTGCCAGTCGGATGCGATCGCCTACTGTGGGGCCGTAGGTTTCTGCGTAGGCTTGGCGGGACATTCTGTAAGGCATTATACACTCCTGAGAAATGAGGTTATAGTTGAAACGCAGAGGGGAGGCAGCGCGTTGGGCGGCTTTGCCGACTTGAAGCGACTGCCGTCGCGCTGAGGTTAGCGCAGAGGGGAGAGGAGTATGGAGGAGAATGATTTAAGTGGGATGATAATTGGGTGTGGAATGAGGGTGCATACGGTGTTGGGTCCAGGGTTGTTGGAGTCGGCTTATGAGGAGTGTTTGTTTTATGAGTTGAGGCGGGAGGGATTGAGAGTGGGTAGGCAAATTCCCGTACCGCTTGTGTATAAGGAAGTGGAATTAGATTGTGTTTATCGATTGGATTTAATAGTAGAAAATAAAGTAATTGTTGAAATCAAATCTGTAGAATCTCTCAAACCCATTCACGCAGTACAACTTCTAACTTATTTAAAACTCACAAACTGCAAACTAGGACTCCTCCTTAACTTTAACGTCCTCCACCTCAAAGAAGGCATCAAACGCTTAGCCAACAACCTCTAACTCCGCGTTCCTCTCTCTTGAAAAGTTTCCTACGGAGGGAAACCCTCCTTCAGAACTTTTCGCTGCGCTAACCTCCGCGCCCCTCTGCGTTAATTTCCCCATTCACCCTCCCATTAAATCCATAAACCTCACGACTCCCAACCAAAGGAACCAACGTCACTTCCTTCTCATCCCCAGGTTCAAACCTAACCGCCGTCCCCGCAGGAATATCTAAACGCATTCCTAACGCCAATTCCCTATCAAAAATTAACCCATGATTAACTTCATAAAAATGAAAATGGGAACCAACTTGTATAGGGCGATCGCCTGCATTCGCAACACTTAATTTCACAGTATTACGACCAGCATTTAGTTCAATTTCGCCATCTGGTGTAATTATTTCCCCTGGAATCATAATTAATTAAATTAACGAATAGGATTATGCACAGTTACCAACTTTGTCCCATCAGGAAAGGTTGCTTCTACTTGTACCTCATGCACCATTTCCGCTATACCTTCCATGACATCATCTCGTGTTAAAAGAGTTGTGCCATAACTCATCAATTCTGCTACTGTATTGCCATCTCTTGCACCTTCTAAAATAGCCGCAGAAATATAAGCAACGGCTTCTGGATAATTAAGTTTTAAACCTCTATTTTTACGCCTTTCTGCTACTAAAGCGGCGGTAAAAATCAATAATTTATCTTTTTCTTGTGGTGTAAGCTGCATGATTAATTAAGAATTAAGTTTGCCACACTCTGGGTGTACATTTACTACGACTGAAAAACTCAACTCGCAGCAATTGCCAAACATCTGTAAACCAGTTTCTCACCTCAGATGTGGAAGCACCACGATATCGACATAAAAATCCATTTTCTAAACTTGTAACGCCTTTTTCGCCTTGAGTATTCCCTAAATTTCGGGCTTTGGCGATGATTTCTGTGGAAACCGCACTACCCAACCAAACTAGACTACCCACTATTGGTTGCCCAGCCAAACCATGAGGACTGTGAAAAACAGCTTCGTTCCCCGGTAGCCATTGACGGTCTATCCACAAAGGAACGCCTTGTCGCCAAATTTCTGTATGCGATCGCCATTCTCCTTGGTAGAATTTCTCTCCTCTAGCACTACGACCAAATCGCGTAATTTCCCAGCCTAAAAAATTAGCGCCAGTGGCTAATTCTACCCGTAAATCTTGGCGATAAATTGCCCCGTTAAATAAAATCGTTTCTTGCGGTAGCCATTCTAAACAAGCACCCGCATCAATTTTTATATCTATGGTTTGTCTGGCTTGTAAGCCTTCGCTGCGATATATTTTCCCTGCGGCGGCGGTGGTAATTAAAGCTTGTGCGTTGGGTTGGAGGTGGAGGTTATAAGATAAGCGATCGCCTCCCACCACACCCCCAGCCGTATGTAAAATCACGCTATGACAAACTTTTTCCCCTTCTGGATAAAAGGGACGCTGTACTTTTAGCGGTGCTTGCTGGTGATTGTAAATTAACTGGGTAGAATTTGAGCGATCGGCATAAACTAAATCAAGTTTGCCATGCCAGCCTTCTATTGGCTGTGAATTGAAAGCCATTTGTTTATATAGTTGGCAATTAATAACTAAGACGAATAATCAATCTTTAATATATGCGAATGGGAGTGTTGGCCATAGTCTCAAAGCGATCGGAGGTCATCACTAAAAAAAGTAACATAGAGTTAAACATACTTTTATACCGCACCTTGGCGAATCATCTCAAAACCATATACATATATATCCGCAACCTTATAACGTTTCTCTTTTTCGCGCCATTCAATAATGCCAATTTCACGTAAAAAAGAAGTAAATTCTTCAAAATCTGCTATGTCATGTGCAGACTCTTGCCATATAGTACGTAATTCATCTTGAGTTAAAAAGGCTGATTTATGCTTGAGAGATTCAAAAAATTTAGCCAAATCAGGATATTCCTCTCGGATCTCATCACAGCGTTTTTCTGATGCCTTCTTCAACCCTAATTCTAAAGATTTACTTCGCAGTAAACGGTCAGTAGGTGGTTGAATTGATGATTTTCCTTTATAGCTTAATTCTTGCTCTTTTGCTCCTTCTAATAATATGCTTAAACTTCGAGGAAAGGTAGTATCACTTGAGTCTGTTAATCTTTCATAAACCCATCTGGATACATATTTAGCTTTGTCTCCTGTTCTACGACGACTTCCCCAAAGTAATTCTAAGGCTTTATCAATCACTTCTTCACTAGCTTGATCAATACTTTCAACAGCAATAGGAGAGAATTTATCAACTAAGTTCTTGAAATCTTGAGATTGTATTACTTGACGCAGTGCTAATCGTAAAAAATCAACTCTAGTCCACTGTAGTAGAATATCGCGTCCATTGAAATGACTTCTGTTGTCAAAAATTAAGCGATTCCATATATCTTCTCTCAAGAAAACTTTAAATCTAATTGCTGTTAATCTGTTGGCATCACAAGACTGAATCAATTGAAATAAGCCCGTTATTGCTTGCTGTCTTACTTCTCCTGCTTGACGAAAATCTTCATCTAAATCATCGTAAAGAAACCACAGTTTTTGAGATTTATTTTTAGCTTCTTGATGAATTATGTTTATGAGATCTTTGACGATAAGCCGTAGATCAGAATGAGTAGACATTTGTAATAAAGCCTGGGTAGATTCATACTGCCATCCTTCTGTAGGTAACTTATTAATAATTTCTTTCAATCGGCTAAATTTATTATTTCTAGGGAATTTAAATAATTTTTCTTGATGACATCTCAGCAGTAAATAAGCTCTCCAAAAAGACTCCCATGTTCCATGATTTTGCTGCAAATGCCGATGGATAACTTGGAACTCATCACGAGAGGGACGGCTTTCTTTAAATCTACCATGTGCTGACAAAAATACAGTATTATCTAATCGTCCATGAGCCAGTTTCTGACCAACGCTTTTGTGTTTTAGAAAAAGCGAATACAGAGCGGTTTTACCTGTTCCCTTTCGTCCTCTTATCAAACAGGTAGTATCATCTAAGAATTTTTCAAAATCAGTGGTACGCTGAAATATTAGACCTAAATGTTCTGTATCAGCAGCATTTACTTCAGGAAATTGCAGGCTTTCAATAATAGTCCAGCGTTTTTCTGAGTTAGCTAAAACATTTTTGCGTTCGAGATCATCAGTTTCTTCATCAATCAAATTGGCAATTTTATTATAGTAATCTAGTAAAGCTGGGACAGGATAGTTGTCAGCCAAAGCAATTAGCTGTATGTAAGGAACTACTAAAGGTTCTTCTATTTTTGATTGATAATTATCTATATCTTCCTCGTTATTATTTTCATTAGTTACGATTTTTATCCTCTCAAACAAAGATTTGCAAATTTCTTTTACTTTAGATAAACCTATTTTAGTAATATCAGGTACAGGAGAAAAAACAAAATTAATTGATAATTTCTTCAGGCTTTGAAGCGATTGTAAAAGTAGTTCTATGCCCTGTTTATTTTGTTCGTTAGGGAAAAGGAAAATGATTGCTTCGTCAGCAGCTTGGATTAATGATAAAGCTCCCCATTGATTAATTCCGGTTCTCGAATCAATTAAGATAATATCTGGTTTTAATTGTTCGTAAATTTCAACCTTAAAAACAGACCAAAGACTTTGATCTCCATCAATAACAGTAGTAGCATGTAGATCATCAACCTTAGAAACATAATCAAGATTAAGAAAACCAGCAGGAACAACAAATAATCTCCCTGTAGCATTAGGTATTCTCACTTCACCAAATATTTCTGCAATTGAAATATTTGGCTTTATTCCTTCTGGTAAGTAGGAACGCTCATAAAAATAGTCAACAATTCCATATTTTGGTTGTGGTTTGAGGTTAAATGCTGTACTCAAACCTGGTGCTTCTAAATCTAAATCAACAGCTACAACTTTACGTCCCCGCTTTGCTAAAATCCAAGCAACATGAGTTAATGCTGTAGTACGTCCTACTCCTCCTTTAAAGGAATAAAAAGTTACGGTTCTGGGTAAACTAGGTTCACGCTGGAGAAGTTGAGGTTGATTTTGCGGATTTGCTGCTTGAATTGCTAAATCTTGCCACGTTTTTACTGAAGTTGTATTAAAAACCTGCGGTGCTGAAAGATTCAGTGAATCTGCTTCTTGAGGCGTATACAAGGAAATAAACCCAGCAGATAAATGAGGAACTTGTGATTTAAATAAGTTGTAAATCTGTTCTTTACGTTGAGGAATAGATAAATTAATAAATTCCTCGCTCACAACCGTCAAATTTAGTAAACCTGATGTAGAAATATTTAAATCAACCCATTCTTGTGAATTATGCACATACTGGTTTGTAATTTCTTGCTTTAGCAAAATTTGCCAATTTTCCTGCATTTGACTACCTCTTTAAAGTTGAGTAGTTTGCTTCTGTAACCACCCTTTGAGACTCTGATAGGATTTTAACCAGCGTTTGTAACTTTCATCATCAGGCTCAAGGCCAGAATAACGCATATCTATAAAATTTTGACTATTTGGATTTTCCACTTCATCAAGCCACTTTCGTACTTCAGGAAAATTAGCAATTCTAGATTTAAGTCGATTGTGCCGGTTTAATGCTTCTATGTAACTATGTCCAGGATTAGTAATAGTATGCCCAGGATTAGTAGAATCTGTCTTCCATTCCTGAGTTGCACCCCTTGGTAAGTTAGCAAAAATCATGGCTTTTAATAAACACTCAATGGTTACACCTCCAAAGTGCATAGCTGCTACTCTTCTTTCTGAGTCCTTTCTACATAATATTTCAGTATCAAGGTGACGCTGCATAAAAGCGGCTTGGTAATCTTCCATACTTAGTAAACTTAGAGTTCAAACTGTAACAGTATATTATTCACTAGAAATTCCCTTAACATAATCAATCGGTTATTTTATTTTTACAAAAACCTGAAATTTGACATAAAAAACACCAACCTCAGCTTAGGTTTTAGGTAAGTCAGTTACATAATGTTTTGAACAATCAAGAAATGATTTGTAATAATACGAATTACAGACTACTACAGTTAAAATCAACTAATTAATGAGCCAATTGTCTAACTGTAAATCTTTCACTCTAGTCAAATCGGAATCATGAGAGAATAAAATTAAATCATGAGTTATAGCGGTTGCAGCTATCAATATATCTGCATCCTGAATAATTTGACCTCGGCTGGCTAAATCAGCATGAATTTCTGAGGCTTTTTCAAAAATCTTGATATCATCTAAAAATAAAATAGGATAATCTTGGCAAAATTGTTGAAATAAAACTAGTTTCTTTGTAGCATTGCTTCTTAAAAGTCCTCTTTGAACTTCATAGTAAGTTATGCCACTAATGCTAATAAATTGACCTTGGCGACGTATTTATGTAATTTTTAATCCTATTTCAATATTTTGTTTCAGTGATGCGGAAACAATATTAGTATCTAATAAATAACCCATCTAACCTCGTCTTACAGATTCATCAAAGATTTGCATTTGCTCTGGAGTCAAATCATTTAGCATTCCTGAAACTAAATTCAAAGACAAAATACTTTTAATACGCTTCGTTAATTCCTCTTCAGAGATACTTTCCAGATCAGGAACAACAGATGGATCAAAAGTGCGATTAATCATTGCAATCATTTCCTGTTTATTTAAGTTTTCCTGATAAAGATGATTATTGTCAATTAAGGTTTTGACAATTTCAGTTAATCTTTGAGAATTAGATTGATGATTAATCAAACTCATAGTTAAATTTTCTCAGAAAATATATCTATTGGTTAAATCCTATGTTAACAGGTTCCATTCTTCTGGAAAGGTAAGAGTTAACAAAAAAATAGCCACTTCCACTAGGGAAGCAGCTATTTTTTTTAACTTATCTGACTACAGAATATTAGTAATCGAAGTCACCGCCGCCAGCACCAGCGCCAGCAGGAGCAGCATCCTTGGGTTCTGGTTTGTCAACAACGATGCACTCGGTTGTTAACACCATTCCAGCGATGGAAGCAGCGTTTTGCAGTGCAGAACGTGTTACCTTCGCGGGGTCAACGATACCAGCCTCGAACATATCTACAAATTCGTTGGTAGCCGCGTTGAAACCAACGTTGAATGCTTTTTCTTTGACGCGTTCAGCAATTACAGCGCCGTTTTGACCAGCGTTTTCCGCAATTCTCTTGAGAGGCGCGGGTAATGCACGAGCGACAATCAAAGCACCAGTCAACTCTTCATCTTTGAGGTTGCTGTTAGCCCAAACTTCCAATTCAGGAGTGAGGTGAGCTAGGGTTGTACCGCCACCAGGAACGATACCTTCTTCTACAGCCGCCTTGGTAGCGTTGATAGCGTCTTCTAGGCGAAGTTTCTTGTCTTTCATTTCGGTTTCGGTAGCTGCACCAACTTTAACTACAGCTACACCACCAGAAAGTTTAGCCAAACGTTCTTGTAGTTTTTCTTTGTCGTAGGAAGATTCAGTTTCTTCCATTTGACGACGAATTTGTTCTACACGACCTTTAACAGCAACGTCGTTACCTTCAGCAACAATTGTGGTGCTGTCTTTGGTGATGGTGATGCGGCGAGCTTTACCCAAGCTTTCCAGCTTGGTGTTTTCTAGCTTCAGACCAGCATCTTCGGTGATTAGTTGACCGCCGGTGAGGATAGCGATATCTTCTAGCATAGCCTTACGGCGATCGCCGAAGCCAGGAGCCTTCACAGCAGCTACGTTGAGTACACCGCGTAAACGGTTAACTACTAGGGTTGCTAGAGCTTCTTTTTCAATATCTTCAGCGATAATCACCAGAGGACGACCAGCACGAGCTACTTGCTCTAGAACTGGTACTAAATCTTGGACGAGAGCAATTTTCTTATCGGTCAACAACAAGAAAGGCTCATCGAAAATCGCTTCCATCCGCTCTGGGTCGGTAGCGAAGTAGGGGGAAATATAGCCTTTGTCAAAGCGCATCCCTTCGGTGATTTCCAATTCGGTAGTTACAGACTTACCTTCTTCTAGAGAGATAACGCCTTCCTTACCTACTTTGTCCATTGCTTCGGCAATCATCTGACCGACTTCATCGTCGTTACCAGCAGAGATTGACCCAACTTGAGCGATGGATTTAGAATCTTCTACAGGACGGGCGTGTTCTTTGATTCTGTCAACCAAGAAGCCGGTAGCTTTATCAATACCGCGCTTCAACAGAATTGCGTTAGCACCAGCCGCTACGTTCCGCAAACCTTCTTTCACAATGGCATGAGCCAAAACGGTTGCGGTGGTTGTACCGTCACCTGCTGCATCGTTGGTTTTGGAAGCTGCTTGGCGAATCAAAGCAACGCCAGTGTTTTCAATATGATCTTCTAATTCTATTTCTTTAGCGATGGTTACACCGTCATTAACGATTTGCGGCGCACCAAATTTTTTCTCTAATACTACGTTACGACCTTTGGGGCCAAGGGTAACAGCTACAGCCTCAGCCAGGATATCAATGCCTCGCTCTAGAGCGCGACGAGCGTTTTCGTTGTAGATAATGCGCTTTGCCATAGGTGTCTAAATCTCAGGAAGTTAAATCAAGTTTTGTGTCGTGAAATTTGATCATCAGTAAATAGGTATTGCGATTACCTATTACCTAATTACCCATTAGCCAACGACTGCTAGAATGTCTTTTTCAGACAGTAGGACGTATTCTTCGGTTCCCAGCTTGACATCGGTGCCAGCGTACTTGGAGTACAGCACTTTATCGCCAACTTTTACTTCCAATTCTTGACGGCTACCGTCGTCATTCCGTTTGCCTGCTCCAAGAGCAACTACTTCACCTACTTGGGGTTTTTCCTTAGCGGTGTCGGGCAAATACAAACCACCTGCGGTCTTTTCTTCAGAGGCGCTCACTTTTACGAAAACGCGATCGCCTAAAGGTTTAACGGTGGATACGCTTAGAGATACTGCTGCCATATTTAATTTCTCCAGAGTTAGCACTCTCAACTCCTGAGTGCTAATCTACCGAAGAATAGCCCCTAATGGCAATATTTACGTGTGTACGGGTTTCCGAACTAGAATAATTGGGGAGTGGGGAGTAGTGGTTTAGCAGGCTTTCCATTAAAAATTACAAATTAAGTAGCTAGCTTCTTGCTTTTGGTGAGTATTACGAATTACAACTAAGAAGTCATCATCTATACGTTCCTCGACAAGCCCGTAAGTACTAATACTCAATTATTCGTATTTTTCAGGTTCTTTTCTGTAAGTAATGAATATTTTTATATGGACAACTTTATTTGCAAACTGGGGAAATTGTTATAGAACAGTAATCAGGGAGACGCTCAATGAGTAACAATACAGTGATGTAGTGCAACAAAACTCAAGCTCATAGCTTGCTAGTTTGTTGTTCTAGATCGATAATAGTTGTCTAACCGGAAGTGTCTGGTATCGCCAAGCAAACCCGGAGGTTATTGAGCGGATCGTCCAAAAACACTTGGTAGGCATAATGGTGGCGCAAGAATCAGCATTTTTAACCCATCCTTTGCCAACAACTCCCTTACTTGCTTGTGAACATCTAAACAAAGGCTGAACATCAGAAGGGTATTGTAGAGCAGTAAGCCGATGAAAACGCGGGTTGTGTTGCAGCTAGGGTCATCTTAAGCCAATACTTACTTGTGAACTAGAAAGATTATTATTTAATCAGTGTATTTTCACCCGCCACTTTCAAAGGGATATATAATAGCGCATTATAATACTATTGCTCTGCGTATCCTTACTAGAATATTGCCAATGCACTGGTGTGTCATCGAAAGTGAAAACCACTTTTAAGACTCCAAGGAAGAAAGGGCAACTTAAGTGGGAAAAATGACAACATCTCAACAATCCACCATAAAGGATAACCATTCAAGACCTTGATGGATCGAAGCGCGACAAGTGCCACTGCTATGAAAGAGCCCAGCATGAAAGATCACAAACGACTTCTATTGATTGATGATGACCCTAACCTCATCTTGCTGGTGAAGGACTACTTGGAATTCAGAGGATATGAAGTCATCACGGCGGAAAACGGACGAGAAGCTCTGGAAATTCTCGAACATGATGTTCCAGATATGATCATCTGTGACGTGATGATGCCAGAAATGGACGGATATACCTTTGTTGAACAAGTCCGGCAAAACGAACGCACCAGTTGGATTCCTGTTTTGTTCCTATCAGCAAAAGGACAAAGTGCAGACCGAGTTAAAGGTCTCAACAAAGGTGCAGATGTTTATATGGTCAAGCCTTTTGAACCAGAAGAACTCGTAGCACAAGTAGAATCTTCACTGAAACAAACTATCCGTTGGAAGGAACACCAAGCCAAAGGCGGGGAAAACGGTTCTCGCATCCAGGTTCCCTTCGATGTGCAGTTAACCCCAACCGAATTGAAGGTAGTGCAGTTTGTAGCTAGAGGTCTAGCTAACCGGGAAATTGCTGAAGAATTAAATGTTAGTCAGCGCACCGTTGAAAGCCATGTGTCCAATATGTTGGGCAAAACCAATCTCCACAACCGCACCGAACTAGCACGGTGGGCGATTGAAAATCAAATGGCTTAAATAGCTATCAGCATTCAGCCGTCAGCTTTGAAAAATTAACTGACAGCTGACAGCTGATAGCTTAAATTATTTGTTTGGTAATGGGTAATGGCTCATAGGTAATTGTTTTAGCGGATGTTAAGATTTTCCACAAGGATATGAGAAGAATCCCTCATTCCCTATTTTAAGAATAATCAAACCACTACAAAATTGCTGACACTCAGTGAAGGTACACCATATAGTTGGGCAATTTGTACCTGATGGAATCCGCTACCGTTACCATCTTGGTCAAAGTAAAGCGCTCCATTACTTGTGTCGTAAATAAATCGTTGGTCATTTGTGGTAGCAACTGTGCCGAGGGTAAACTGACCAGCAGAGAGTGAATCTGGTGATAAGCCACCACCGAAACCCACGGCACATATTTGAATGCGGTCAAGATGATCGAAGTTGTAGATACGATCAATACCCTCGTTATAATTTTTGAAAACAAAGGTATCCTCATTTAAACCACCAATCAGGATATCATTACCTCCACCGCCGATTAGCTTATTCTTGGCACGGGCAGACCCAACATCTAAGATATCATTACCTGCACCGCCATCCAGAATGTGAGTATTGATGATAAAGCGGCTGCTGGAGCCTTTGGCAGATAGATAATCGTCTCCGTCACCACCATCTAGTGTATGGGGGCCAACTGAATAGTCTGCGTAAAGGGAATCATTACCTGCACCTCCATAAAGGAAGTTGTTACCATAGGAACCGCTAACATCCAAGGTATCATCACCTGCTCCACCAATTAGAGTCTGACTGGCGTTGAAGAAGTAGGAATAATTATTCGTAGCAGACAGATAATCATTGCCATCTCCACCATCTAATAAGTTCGTTCCAGCAGTATCGTTTGCATATAAAGAGTCGTTTCCTGCGCCACCATAGACAGTATTGTTATTACGTGAATTGCCTCTAATACTTAAGATGTCATTACCTGCACCGCCATTGAGGGTGTCATTACCTCCACTACCGCCATCAATGATATCGTCGCTGTTGCCCCCGACAATAATGTCATCATAGGCTGTACCTATGATTTTCAATTGTTCGATATTTTTGTAGCGGATTTGATTGGTGTCGGCGGTAATTAAACCTTGCTTGGTGGTAGTGTTGAAACTTGAGGTGATGCCAGCGATCGCACTACTATAGTCAATGCACAAGTAATCATAGCCTGTTCCGCCATCAACTGTTTGAGTTGCCAAGGGATGCACAACTGTGTTTGCATCTGGGCTACTAATATAGAAAGAGTCGTTACCACTACCACCATTGAGAGTGTTAGAACCCTGAACTCCATAGGCATAAAAAATATCATTTCCGTTTCCACCTGAAACTATATTTTTGCCTTTCCATTGATAACTAATATCAAGGATGTCATTTCCATCACCTCCATCGAGAATGTTATTCCCAGCAGACAAATCAACTCCGAGATAATCGTCTCCACTTCCACCCCGGAGGCTATTATTTCCTTGGGAATAGCGAGCATAAAGTTGATCATTTCCAGAACCACCATCTAAGATATTCTTTCCATAAGAAAAGCGAACATCTAAAATATCGTTTCCAGCTCCACCCTTGAGGGTGTTATCTCCACTGGAACTATAAACGTAAATTTCATCATTTCCCTCTCCACCATCTA
Organism: Trichormus variabilis 0441; assembly: GCF_009856605.1. Classification (NCBI taxonomy): domain Bacteria; kingdom Bacillati; phylum Cyanobacteriota; class Cyanophyceae; order Nostocales; family Nostocaceae; genus Trichormus; species Trichormus variabilis. Next base: position 5,838,122 of record NZ_CP047242.1, read on the forward strand.
AAAGGTTGTTCCCAGTGGAGTTACCTGCATCTAAGGTATCATCGCCTGCTTCACCGTAGAGGCTATTATTACCTTCTTCTCCGTTTAAATTGTCATTACCTTCACCACCATAGAGTTTGTCATTACCTAAGCCGCCATAGAGTTTGTCATTATCTAAGCCACCATAGAGATAGTCATCACCTAAGCCGCCATAGAGATAGTCGTATCCCGCAAATCCTTTGATAGTGTCGCTCTCATCACCACCGTAGAGATAGTCATTGCTATTTGTTCCACAAATAATTGTCATAAATTTGGCTCCCTGTAAATCAAATCTGTATGCTATTTTGAAGTTTTAAATTGGCAATTTAGTCCTGTTTTATGCACTCATAATTAGTTAAGAGTTGGCACAATCAGCACGCTTTATGTCATCTTTAGGTACGATAACTTATGTATGAATATCCACCCTGTTGATGGGCTTAACGGTAATACTTGTCTAGCTGTTTGGACAAATGTTTACAGCAGATTGCAACTAGAGTAAGTATGGAATTTATAACTCTCAGATAGAGAGTCAAAGTGTTTTAATTCTGTTAGATTGAGCTTGGTATTAGGGTGTTTTGACTGCTAATTTCTGAATTCTTTTGTATATCCGGCGAAGTGTATACTGACCATGAATGAATCAAGAATATTCAGTCATCTTAGGTTCTTAATTTATGACCTTCTGACGAAAGGTAACCCAATATTTACGTTGTTTTGTTAGGTGGTAATGCGCTGAACCAAACCCACTTTTCAATTTTGAGAACGCGCACTAGAAATTAGAGGTTAGGATATACCTCATGTAATTGGGAACTGTTATGAGAAGGTGATTAAGACTAAGCTGATTCGGTCAGAATTTAGCAAAACGAATACACAGAACACCTAATTAAGTTCATACCGTATATTTATTCATGAGTCTATAGTTGTATAGACATATTTACATATCATTCATAAAACTTATATTACGTGGTGTGCAACTTTCTCTCAAACCTAACCCCCAACCCCTTTTCTAGTAAGGAAGAGGAGCAAGATTAAAAGCCTCTATCTCTCCACTTGACTAACGGCAGGTTATGCTAACGCCAACGGGGAGAAGTAGGCTGCGTCTAGTGGAGAGAGGTCTAAGAATAAGTTGCACATCGCGTTATATTTCAATACAGTTCAGTTATCAGCCCTCCGATAATACTGACGGCTGATTCTACTAAAACTCAGCGTTTTGTGGTGTCCGGGGGAAGGGAATCACATCCCGAATATTGCCCATTCCGGTGATAAATTGCACGAGTCGTTCAAAACCCAAGCCGAAACCAGCGTGAGGAACAGTACCATAACGACGTAAGTCGAGATACCACCATAAATCTTCTGGCTGCATCCCTTGCGCTAATATTCGGCGTTCCAATACATCTAAACGTTCTTCTCTTTGGGAACCACCGATGATTTCGCCAATTTTTGGTGCAAGGACATCCATCGCGCGGACTGTTTTTTCATCGTCGCTCAACCGCATATAAAAGGCTTTAATCTGTGCGGGATAATCTGTAACGATGACTGGCTTTTTGAACAGTTGTTCTGCTAGGTAACGTTCGTGTTCTGATTGTAAATCTAAGCCCCAACTTACAGGATATTCAAATTTAACATCAGCTTTTTCTAAAAGTTTGATGGCATCGGTGTAAGTTAAACGCTCAAATTGATTATTAATAATATTTTCGGCTGTTGCTAAGACAGTATTATCAATGCGTTGATTGAAAAATTCCATGTCTTCTGGGCATTTTTCCAACACATGATTAAAAATGTGTTTGAGAAAAGCCTCAGCTAAATCCATATCGCCTTCTAAGTCGCAAAATGCCATTTCTGGCTCAACCATCCAAAATTCTGCTAGGTGGCGGGAAGTGTTGGAGTTTTCTGCACGGAAGGTAGGGCCGAAGGTGTAGACGTTGCTAAAAGCCATCGCCATAACTTCGGCTTCCAGTTGTCCACTCACTGTTAAGTAAGTGGGTTTAGCAAAAAAGTCTTGGCTGTAATCAATTCCTTGGTTTTCTGTGCGGGGAATCTGCTTTAAATCCAGGCTGGTGACGCTAAATAACTCCCCTGCGCCTTCACAATCGCTGGCTGTGATAATGGGGGTGTGTACCCACAAAAAGCCCCTTTCTTGGAAGAATTGGTGAATGGCGGCGGAACAAGCATTACGGACACGGAAGACTGCACCGAAGGAATTAGTACGCGATCGCAAATGTCCAATTGTGCGTAAAAATTCAAAAGAGTGGCGTTTCTTTTGCAATGGATAAGTTTCGGGGTCAGCTTCACCGTAGACTTTCACTGCTTCGGCTTTTAATTCAATACGCTGTCCTTTTCCTTGGGAAGCCACCAATACGCCATTAACTTCAACTGACGCACCTGTATTTAGTTGTTTGACAATTACTGCGTAGTCTGGCAAATCCTGATTGATGACAACTTGCAAATTACCTAGTGATGAGCCGTCATTAACTTCAATAAAAGCAAATCCCTTGAGTTCACGCTTCGTTCTTACCCAGCCTTGAACCACCAGAGATTCATCAGGTTGACCACTCCGCAATATTTCTGCAATTCGTCGGTTTACCATATTTACCCAGCACAGGACTTTAATATCCAGCCTATAATAACGCCCATTCCACCAAAGCGGACGGCTTGCCAGAAAGGTTTTTTCAGGCTCCGCCAAGAAAACAACTGGCTTTCTAAGTTTAGTTCTAGCATTTCCAGTTGCTGTTTGATTTGTCGTAACTCTGTTTTAATTTCTGGTGTTGGGTATTTATTGTGCTGTAATTCTTGACGGCGTTGTTGCCATTGTGCCTGTTGCTCACGATCGCCCTTTACTTGATCATACCTTTGTTTTAAGCTCAAGAGCGATCGCTCTACCTCCTCTAGCTCCTGTTCAAAGTGCGGTTCTTGATTTTCCCCTGACGATTGTGGTTGTTTTGGCGGCTTCATGGACAAGTAGTAAACTATGATTAACAGCGAGTCTGCCAATATTTAAGGAGTCATTAGACTCAGCACTCATTACTCAGCACTTGTCAATTATGTCTCAACCTAGCCAGCTTTCTAAAACCAGTCAACTCAATGAATTTAGTGATTTGGAACTAGCCCAAGCCCTCATGGAAAGACTGAGTATTTCACCTGACGATTGGCATCGCCTCAAGTCTAACCGCAATTCTCGCGCTAGTGAACAATTAGCCGCCGCTATGGTATTTCTGCTCAAAAACCAACCCCAGGAAGCTCTTGCTAGACTAGAACAAGCTGTTGGTTGGTTAAATCGTTCAATATCTGCCCCTCCCTGTCCTTCTCATGGAAATAAGGGACTAGGAACTGGAGAGTAGGGACTGGGATAATTTACCCAATACCTAGTTCCCAATACCCATTCCCTTAATTATCGCCGCAGAGATAGACGGGGGCGGCTTTCCATTTGTTTACATAATCTCAATTCTGTGCCTTTGCGATTCCACTCTACTTGGTCAAAAATTTGGTGCAGAAGACACATCCCTCTACCGTTTTCTGATTCATCGGGTGGTAAATAATCTGTGGGATCTTCTTCATGACTGGTTATGGGGCTAAAGCCTTGTCCTTGGTCTGATATTACCCACCAATACTGATTATCTATGAGGGAGAAACGGACTACAACTGTTTTACTTGGGTCAAGGTTGTTGCCGTGTTTAGCTGCATTAACTAAAGCTTCTTGTAGCCCTAATCGCAGTTCTGCTTGTAGTTTGGCGGGAATTTCCGCCAACAATAAATCTAATATAGGACAAAGATAGAGAGTTGAGGCGAAACTAATAGTACCCCAATAACGTCCAACTGGACGGAGCGAAATGGTTATCACGAGAGAAACCCCATAGCTTTCAGTTAGCTAGACATCAGTTTGCTTTTGCAGGCACTCTGATAAAAATGGAGGTGGTCATACTGCCTTCAAACTTGCGTCTTTATTACTAAGTTTTGAAAATGCTGGGGAGCATTGACTCTGTTTATGAGGTTTGATTGTTGATACATAAAGCGGCTGTGAGTGATATGCTAAGCGTTTTAGCAGGCTAAGAATGGGGCAAATTACAATAGATTTGTAATTGTCTTAATATTGCCGATTTGTACTTTAAACAATCTTATTCATGGGTTATTAGAGCCATGCAACTTTAATTTTTTTAACAAAATCATTGCTATGTTTAAGTTAATTCGATCTTAGCATTTTTACTATGCAATAGACTACAAATTTGAGATTTGAGTTTTTCTCAAGGACTAATTATCCTTACCAGACTGTGATAGCACAAGAAAAGCGGCAGCTTCCACATGAGATGTTTGGGGGAAAAAATCGGCGCTTTGGATACGTTGGATAGTATATATTCCATCTGCACACAGTAACTTGAGGTCACGAGCCAGGGTGGCTACTTTACAGCTGACGTAAACAATGCGGGCAGGTTTCGATGCTAATAAAGATTCGATGACAATGCGATCGCACCCTTTACGCGGCGGGTCTAGTAATACCACATCTGGTATTATTCCCATCTTGGGCAGCAATTTCTCAACAGCCCCCACTTGAAATTCCACATTATTAATCCCGTTGTGTTGGGCATTGATGATTGCCTGTTGTACAGCTTCTGGTTGCAATTCCAATCCTATAGCTTGGCGTACCTGTTTACTTAAAGGTAAGGTTAAGGTGCCAATGCCACAGTAGGCATCAATTAACGTCTCATGCCCTTGCAGATTTAGTTGTGACTCAATTACTTGTAATAATGCTTCGGCTGTTTCTGTAAATACCTGAAAAAATGTATCGGGGCGGACTTGAAACTCCATTCCAGCAAAAATCTCTCGCAAATAGGGAACCCCAGCAATACATCGAGTTTCTCTGCCAAAAATCGCATTGGTGCGTTCGGGATTACGATTTAAGGACACACCCACCAACTGGGGATAGCGCTGCAACCATTCCTGGGCTTGCTGTTCAATTCCTGGTAAGTTTCCATCTTTGACAACTAAAGTTAATAAAATTTCACCTGTGCGCCTACCGATACGTAAACCAAGATGGCGAATTTGTCCTTGGTGGCGTTTTTCATCGTAGATAGGCCAGCCACGCTGTTGGATATCTTGCTTAACTTGTGCCAGTAGAGGATTTAAGCGGGGATCTTGGACTGGGCATTGATTTAAGTTAACTACATGATGGCTACCTTTTTGATAGTAACCAGCTTGTACTTGACCTGTAGCAGAAACATCGAGGGGATAGGTAGCTTTATTGCGATAGCCTAAAGATGAGGCTGTCACCAGTAGGGGATCTACTGGTGGTTGAGCAAAACCACCAATGCGTTGTAAAGCTTGGATAACTTGGTGGCGTTTAGCAATTAACTGATATTCATAATCAATATGTTGCCACTGACAACCGCCACACTTGTCAGCCACAATACAACTGGGGCGAATGCGGTGAGGGGATGGTTCTAGTAGCTGGTGAACTTTGCCGTGGGCGTAATTGGGCTTGACGTGTACTAAGCGTACCAAAACGCGATCGCCTGGAACAGTATCTGGGACAAACACCACCCGTTCCATAAACCGTCCCACACCATCACCAGTATCGCTCAAGTCGGCGATCGCTACTTCAATTAATTCACCCTGATGCCAAGTAGATTTAGTCATTTGTCAGTTGTCAATTGTCCGTACTTCTTATGTTTGTCTCCCCATTCCACCAGCCCCTTCACTTCTGTACCTCCAACTCGTTAAACTAGCAAATAATATTTCGCGTGATTTAAATAATCATGACTGTAATTAGCCAAGTTATTCTCCAAGCCGACGACGAACTGCGTTATCCCAGCAGTGGCGAACTCAAGAGCATCAGTGATTTTTTACAAACTGGTGTCCAAAGAACAAGAATCGTCGCTACCTTAGCGGAAAACGAGAAGAAAATTGTTCAGGAAGCCACCAAACAACTTTGGCAGAAACGTCCTGATTTTATCGCACCTGGTGGCAACGCTTATGGCGAACGTCAGCGTGCGTTGTGTATCCGTGACTTTGGCTGGTACTTACGCCTAATTACCTATGGCGTACTAGCCGGAGACATAGAACCAATCGAAAAAATCGGTATCATTGGTGTGCGGGAAATGTACAATTCTTTGGGCGTTCCCGTACCCGGAATGGTAGAAGCCATCAATTCTCTAAAAAAAGCCTCTCTTGATTTATTAAGTTCAGAAGACGCAGCTGCTGCTGCACCTTACTTTGACTACATCATTCAGGCAATGTCCTAGTACAAAGCCTGTGCTAGTTTTAGGGGCGCTTCTGGTTTACTAAATTGAGTCTTAGGTAATAACCTCATCAATCCATAAGATTCTCATTTGATCATAACCTCCCCACATTTGGTAGTGGCTCTGGCAAGCTCTCTCTGTCAAGTTACCAACCAGATGTGGGGAAATTTTATTGCGCTTTGCGTGTCAGTTGTTAGAGACGCGATTAATCGCGTCTGTACAATTGTCAGTTTTTGAGAGGATCTGGTCTAATATCCCAACCCGCAAGTGAAGTGGTTTTACATATCTTTGCCACTAACTACTGACCACTGACTACTGACAAAACTCTATCCCCTTGTGGGTGGAGTTTTTATTTAATCATTGGTCAACAGTTCCCAAACAAAAAACCGACAACTTCTTGTAGAAGACTGTCGGCAATTAGTGTGTTCCCTATTAATGACTCGGCTAGAGTTCAGTAATACTTAAATGTTGTCATCTAGTAGATTATACGTAAGCGATCTTAATCATAGACCTATGTGATTGTTATCACATTATTTTTCTGAATAACCTGTATTTACGAGAATAAATTTATTCTTTTAATAAAAAAAATAGCGAAGCGGCGAGTCTGACGAATGTATTGACTTAACTATAGGAGCTTTGCGTTCATCCTAGATCCGGATAAATACTTTTGAAATCCTTCTATCGGTGGAGTTACGCCAAAACCAGAAAATTTTTATATGGAGAGAAAATTTAAAGTAGTTTCCCGACTCGCAGCACTCTGGGGTGTATAAATGTTTGAAACCCCTATACCCTTACACCCAGTCTCAACAGACAACCTGTGTGCGTAAGTCCTAGATTTATAAAAAAGCTTGGTCAATTCTCAGCAGCAAAAACTTATCCAGTAAAACAACTAACAACTGACACGCATAGCGCACTAAATCGATACAATAATGCTCTGTCCTGTTGGTGCATTATTTCCATGACCGCCACATCTCCTGCTCCCTTTTCCCCCCAAGAAATTGCTGCTGAAGGCATCAAACCAGAAGAATACGCAGAAATTGTCCGACGATTAGGCCGTCATCCCAATAAAGCTGAACTGGGAATGTTTGGGGTGATGTGGTCAGAACACTGCTGTTACAAAAATTCCCGCCCCTTACTCAAACAGTTCCCCACCACAGGCCCCCGCATTCTGGTAGGCCCAGGGGAAAATGCTGGAGTTGTAGATTTAGGTGAAGGATTGCAACTGGCATTTAAGATTGAATCTCACAACCACCCTTCAGCCGTTGAACCCTTTCAAGGAGCCGCCACTGGTGTGGGTGGCATCCTCAGAGATATTTTTACAATGGGTGCGCGTCCCATAGCTTTGTTAAATTCTCTCCGCTTTGGTTCTCTGGAAGACCCCAAAACCCAAAGATTATTCTCCGGCGTAGTTGCTGGAATTTCCCACTATGGTAACTGTGTCGGTGTTCCTACTGTCGGTGGCGAAGTTTATTTTGATCCCGCCTATTCAGGAAATCCCCTGGTAAATGTCATGGCGCTAGGATTAATGGAAACACCAGAAATTGTCAAATCTGGGGCATCTGGTATAGGTAATCCTGTGTTGTACGTGGGTTCCACTACGGGACGGGATGGTATGGGAGGGGCGAGTTTTGCCAGCGCGGAATTAAGTGATGAGTCCATTGATGACCGGCCAGCAGTGCAGGTGGGCGATCCTTTTTTGGAGAAATCACTAATTGAAGCCTGTTTAGAAGCATTTAAAACAGGTGCAGTGGTTGCAGCGCAAGATATGGGTGCGGCGGGAATCACTTGTTCTACATCCGAGATGGCGGCTAAAGGTGGCGTAGGGATTGAACTAGATTTAGATAAAATTCCTGTGCGGGAAACAGGGATGATTCCCTATGAATATCTCCTATCGGAGTCTCAAGAAAGAATGTTATTTGTTGCCCACAAAGGACGGGAACAAGAATTAATTGATATTTTCCATCGTTGGGGACTACAGGCGGTTGTTGCTGGTACAGTAATCGCCGAACCTATTGTGCGTATTCTCTTTCAAGGTGCAATTGCTGCGGAAATTCCGGCTGATGCCTTAGCTGAGAATACCCCACTGTACGAGCGTGAGTTACTGGCAGAACCCCCAGAATATGCCCGTCAAGCATGGGAATGGTCATCTGACTCTTTACCTACTTGTACAACTGCTGGTATTGAGATTCAAGGAAATCTGCAAAGTTGGCAGGAGATTTTGTTAACTTTGCTCAATACTCCCACGATCGCCTCGAAAAATTGGGTGTATCGTCAATATGACCACCAAGTCCAAAATAATACGGTTTTTCTCCCCGGTGGTGCAGATGCGGCAGTCGTGCGCTTACGTCCCCTAGAAGGGCAGGGGAAAATTACTAATACCCTCAGTGGTGTTGCGGCTACGGTGGACTGCAATCCTCGGTATGTTTACCTTGATCCCTATGAGGGAGCTAAGGCAGTGGTGGCAGAAGCAGCCCGGAATCTTAGCTGTGTAGGGGCAGAACCTCTGGCGGTGACAGATAACTTAAATTTTGGTAGCCCAGAAAAACCCATTGGTTATTGGCAATTGTCGGAGGCTTGTCGGGGTTTAGCGGAAGGTTGCCGAGAATTAGCAACCCCGGTCACTGGTGGTAATGTCTCTCTATATAACGAAACCCTTGATCCTCAAGGCAACCCCCAACCAATTTACCCAACGCCAGTTGTGGGGATGGTGGGATTGATTACTGATTTAACCAAGATTTGCGGTCAAGGTTGGCAAACCCCAGGTGATGTGATTTATCTTTTAGGCGCATCTATCACCACTTTAGGCGCATCTGAATATTTAGCGACGATTCACGACACTGTGGCAGGTAGACCCCCACGGGTAGATTTTGACTTAGAACGCCGTGTGCAGAAAGTTTGTCGTGAGGGGATTTATGCTGATTGGGTACGTTCAGCCCATGATTGTGCTGAGGGGGGTTTAGTCGTTGCGCTCGCAGAATCTTGTCTTGCTGGTAACCTGGGGGCAGAAATTCACCTAGACGCATCTGGAAGTCAGTTACAACGCCTGGATGAAGTGCTATTTGGTGAGGGTGGAGCCAGAATTTTAGTATCTGTAGCATCAACACAACAGGAAAATTGGGAATCCTATTTACAGGAGCATCTAGGACAAAATTGGCAAAAATTGGGCATAGTTGGAAATACCGATGCAGATTTGGCGGTTTTAACTACCGATAACCAAAGCTTAATCCGAGTTAGTATCGAAGAAATGAACGATCGCTATCAAAATGCGATCGCCAGAAGGTTAGCCCTGTGAATAAGTAGATAGTAGGGGGCGTAATTAACAACCCCTAACTAGTGACAACTAACCAATGACAACTGACAACTGACAAATTCCCCAAATCAATAGCATCTTTAATCACAATTAAGGTACTGTTTTAATAGATGGTTAAAGATATGTTAAGAAAATTCCGCAACTATCCCTAGACATAATCCCAGTGACCCAATAGTTACGAATTATTTTGACTTGACACCCCAACCAGGAGCAAAGCTAGCATGATTCCCATTGATTCCGTCACTCCGGATGAGTACCCCAATCAGACTAACAACCCCATCGATAGTCAAGAAAATCGTCCTGACAAGCCAGAAGAGGCTTGTGGAGTTTTCGGTATTTACGCCCCAGGAGAAAATGTTGCAAAACTAACCTACTTTGGATTGTATGCCCTGCAACATCGGGGTCAAGAATCAGCTGGTATTGCCACGTTTGAGGGGACAACAGTTCACCTACATAAAGACATGGGTTTGGTTTCTCAAGTCTTTAATGAGTCGATTCTAGAAGAGTTGCCTGGTGATATCGGTGTTGGTCATACCCGTTACTCTACTACCGGTTCCAGCCGCAAAGTTAATGCCCAACCTGCTGTCCTGGATACTCGTTTAGGTAAGTTAGCTTTAGCACACAATGGCAATTTAGTCAATACTGTGAAGTTGCGAGAAGAGCTAGTTAATAGTAACTGCAACCTCGTGACAACCACAGACTCAGAAATGATTGCCTTTGCGATCGCCCAAGCAGTCAACGCAGGTGCAGACTGGTTAGATGGGGCGATTCAAGCCTTTCATCGTTGCGAGGGAGCTTTTAGCTTAGTTATTGGCACTCCCGTTGGTGTGATGGGGGTGCGTGACACCAACGGCATTCGTCCTCTGGTCATTGGGACTTTGCCTGGTAATCCAGTGCGTTATGTTTTATCTTCGGAAACCTGTGGTTTAGATATTATTGGCGCTGATTATCTCCGCGACGTAGAACCAGGCGAAGTAGTTTGGATTACCGAAGAAGGTTTAGCTTCCTACCATTGGAGCCAAAAACCAGAGCGAAGATTGTGTATTTTCGAGATGATTTATTTTGCTCGTCCCGATAGCCAAATGCACAACGAGACTTTATACAGTTATCGGATGCGTTTAGGACGACAGCTAGCAGCCGAATCCTACGTAGATGCTGATATTGTCTTTGGTGTCCCTGACTCTGGAATTCCTGCTGCCATTGGATTTTCTCAGGCTTCTGGTGTAGCCTACGGTGAAGGGTTGATTAAAAATCGCTACGTTGGTCGTACCTTTATTCAGCCTACCCAATCCATGCGCGAGTCAGGGATTAAAATGAAACTTAACCCCCTCAAAGATGTACTGGCGGGTAAAAGAGTAATTATTGTCGATGACTCCATTGTCAGGGGAACTACTAGCCGTAAACTAGTTAAAGCCTTACGTGATGCTGGTGCGGCAGAAGTACATATGCGGATTTCTTCCCCACCAGTAACCCACCCTTGTTTCTACGGAATTGATACTGATACTCAGGATCAGTTAATTGCTGCTACTAAGTCAGTAGAAGAAATTGCCAAGCAATTAGAAGTAGAAAGCCTCGCCTATCTCAGTTGGGATGGGATGTTAGAAGCCACAAGAGAAGATAAAAATAGTTTCTGTTCTGCCTGTTTTACTGGTGATTACCCAGTTACTATTCCTGAGCAAGTGAAGCGGTCTAAGTTGATTTTAGAAAAGGTAGTAGTTTAGGGATTAGAAACAAATCAGTGCTGGGTTTTGAGAATTGACTCAGCACTGTCTTCAGATTACCCAAGCTAAAATGGCTTATGAACCAGCCTGTTACTTGGTTTTTTAAACGCAGAGGGACGCTAAGGAAAGCGCAGCGAAAAGTTCTGGAGGAGGGTTTCCCTCCGTAGGAAACTTTTCAAGAGAGAGGAACGCAGAGTATTGTTTAGTGCATTTTAGCGGCAATATCCATGTCGTCACTTTTTAGCTGACCATCTTCCATGTATATGATGCGATCAGCAATATCTAAGATACGGTTGTCGTGGGTAACTAGCAAAATGGTACAACCTTGTTCTTTAGCTAGTTTTTGCATCAGTTCCACAACATCACGCCCTGATTTTTTATCTAGAGCGGCTGTAGGTTCATCTGCTAAAACAATTTTAGGATGACTGACTAGGGCGCGGGCGATCGCTACCCGTTGTTTTTGACCTCCAGACAAATTTTCGGCGTAGTAATTGACGCGTTCTCCTAAACCAACAGTTTCTAACATAGCGATCGCTTTGGCGTTAATGTCTTCATGAAAAAACTCATCATGTAATTCTAAAGACATTCGCACGTTTTCTTTTGCTGTTAAAAAAGTCATCAGGTTATGAGCTTGGAAGATATAACCAATTTGACGGCGCAGTTTGGTTAATTGATTTTTGCTAGCTCCACATATTTCCTGCCCTAAAATCTTCAAGCTCCCTTCTTGAGCCGAACGCAAGCCACCCATCAAAGTTAATAAGGTAGTTTTCCCAGAGCCTGAAGGCCCCGTCATAATGACAATTTCCCCGGCATTAATAGTCAAATTAATATCAAACAACACCTGTTTTTGCAGCGAACCTGAACCAAAGTAATGATTGAGATTGCTAACAGAAATGACGGGTTCTAAATCAAAGGATTGTGAGTTAGTGGTTCCAGGTAAAAATTCTTGTAACATTTTTTTCAGGAGTAGAAGACAGCGACCAGGGAAAAACTAAGGACAACTGAACAAATGACCAATGACAAATGACTAAAACACATCCGCAGGATCAGCAGAACGGAGTTTTCGCATAGCGATCGCACCGGAAGCGGTACACATGATAATAGTGAGAATAAATACGGTGATTGCCCGTTCTAGCTTCATGGCTATGGGCAACATGGTTGCAGCGTAAGTAATTTGATATAGCCCAAAAGACAAGATATACGCTGGGAGATAACCAAGGAAAGCTAGTAACAATGCTTCTTGCAGTAGGACTACCAAAAGATAGCGGTCTGTATAACCCATTGCTTTGAGGGTGGCATATTCTGGTAAGTGATCAGAAACATCAGAGTAGAGAATCTGGTAAACAATCACAATACCCACAATAAAACCTACTCCCACACCTAACCCAAAAATGAAACCAATCCCAGTCCCGTTTGCCCAGTATTCTTTTTCAGTTTGGGCAAACCCTTCGGGAGTCAAGACTTTGACATCATTGGGTAGGCCTGCGGCTAGTTGCGATCGCACTTTTTCTTTATCTACCCCCGGTTTGAGGGTGATTAATCCCACTTCGATGCGCTCTGGTTTGCGTTCGGGAAATAGTCTTAAAAATGTGGAATCGCTAGCAATGACGTTACCATCAGCCGCAAAAGAAGCTCCGTTGCTAAACACACCGCTCACATTAACGCCAATATTATTTAGTTCAGTTTGAAAGCTGTTGGTTTTTTTGAAAATATCACCCACGGCTCCATATTCTGGGCGACCAGCTTGATCAAATAAGACTTGATTTAGCTGTTTAATCTGATCTTGATTTTTGCGGATTTCTGGAAATGTAAAAGCAGATGTAGCCGGATCTATACCCCATACTAAGATGGCTCTATCCTGACGAGTTTCTGGATTACGCCACTGTCCAGTACCTATATACAGGGGAGTTACTGACTGCACACCCTCATAACCTAAGGTTTGATATAGTCGTTCTCTAGAAAAGCTCTTGACTGAAAACAAAGTTTGAAATTGAGGGTTAATTAACACCAAATCCGCTTGTAAATTGCGGTGAGGTTTCACAGCCGCATCAAACAGCGCACTTTCAAACCCTAGCTGAATAAACATCAGCATATCGGCAAAGGTAATACCAGCAACTGCAACCGCTAACCGAGTCTTTTCCTTCATTAACTGCCGCCAAGCTAGCGGAGTTTTACGAAACATTTGAGACAACATAATATTATTTAGTCGTTAGTCAATAGTCATCAGTCAACAGTCAATAGTCAAGGGTTTTCTTGCTACTTCCCAATACTCAAAATTCTTTCATTTTGAATTTTGAATCGTTTCAATTGCTGCTTGTACTTGCAAGTTTGTGAAACCTGCAACTTTTTTGCTGTCTTCAGGGTTGAGGCGAATTTTGACTTCAACAACTCGGCTATCGAGGTTTTCTCCTGGCTGGTTGCTAAATACGTTTTGTCGTCGTACCTGCAAGCCGATTTGAGAAACTTTTCCTCGCAATTCGCCACCAAAGGCTTGACTGGTAATGGCTGCTTGCTGTCCCAGTTTCACTTTACCGATATCGGTTTGATAGACTTCGGCAACAGCTAACATTTGGTTAGTTTGTGCTAGGTCAGCAATGCCATTTTCACTGATTTTTTCGCCGACACGGGTATGAATTTTGAGAATCTGTCCCGCTTGTGGCGCTCTGATATAAGCTGCTTCTAAATCGGTTGTGGCGCGTTTTAGGGAAGCGATCGCATCTTCAACTTCTGTTTGTGCTGCTTGCACATCCACTGGTCTAACTTCGGCAATACTGGTGAGTGTGGCTTTGGCTTCGCTAATTTGCTTGTTACTGGTGGCGTTAATCCGGTTCAGTGCAACTTTGGCTTCCGCTAGTTCTTTGCTAGCAGTGGAGTTAATTCGGTTCAGCACTGCTTTGGCTTCGTCTAGTTGCTCTTTGGCAGTTTCCACACTCAAGCGTCTGGTATCAATTGCTGAACTAGAAATTGCCCCTTCTGAGTAAAGCTGCTGATAGCGTTGATATTCGGCTTCGGCATTTTTCAGTTCTGCCTCTAGCTTCCTAATTGTGGCTTCTTGGGCGATTCTGTCACCTTGCCATTGCGCTTCTATCCGCGCAATGGTTTGTTGTTGTCCTGTTCTATCGCCTTGGGATTGGGCTTGTAAGCGTTCCACGCTAGCTTGCTGGGCGCGGATATCGCCAGTTTTGGCTCCAGCCTTGACTTGATTGAGTTTGGCTTGGGCAACGCGTATTTGTTTTTCGGCTTGGAGTACGGCGGTTTGCAAGCGGGCGCGGGAGTCTAAAATTGCTACTACTTGTCCAGCTTGCACTTCGTCACCTTCTTCCACTAGGATTTGGGCGACGCGATCGCCATCTAAAGCCAATGGTGCAGATAAGCTGATCACTTCTGTTTCTGGCTCTAGTCTACCCAAAGCAGTTATCTTGGGAGCGATCGCCTCAGTTACTACAGCATCGGATGCACTGGTTTTACCTACTTGCCCAAACTGACTAACTGCATACAACACAATTCCCGATGTAACGGCGGTAGCTGCAATTACTAATGCAATTACCCCTTGATTGGCAGGCTTAAATAACAGTTTTTGACTCATCTTCTCCTCACAAAATAAGTTAATTTAACCAAGAAATAAAATCAATTAAGATGATAATTAGCCACTTGATTTGTTGGATTATTTTTTAAATAAAGTGTCAACATTTTTCCTAACAAAGTACATTGTTCTTGAAAATTAATTGTCTGGTTGCACCAGAGTTTTTCCAAAATCAAGCCATTAATCAAGCTCAAAACAAAGGTTGCTATCGCTGGATCTTGAATGCCTAAAAAATCACAAACAGCTTGCTGATAGCGTTGATTAACACGTTTGAATACAATATTTTTCTGTACTTCCTCTACATCTTGACTTTGGCAAAAATCCACCCAAACATACGTCCATTTAATGCAGTAATCTTCATGCTTAATCAAATATCGACCTAAGGCTGTCATCGCCTCTTCTATCGTTTTGCTTCCATCCATCTCAGCTAATGCTGCACTCACATCTTGTTGACTTATTTCTTCTACTAATTGCTCAAATAACGTTTGTTTACTGGGAAAGTAATGGTACAGCGTACCTGTAGAAACATTTAAACCTTGAGCAATTTGCCGCATGGTGATGGAACCGTAGCCTTTTTCAGCAAATAAATCAAAGCATTTACTGAGCAGTTCTTTCCGATATTGGTCATGGTCAACAATCTTAGGCATAATTACGGATTATTTATATCGAACGCTCGTTATTTAATAATATATGTTTTTATTCGGTCGTCAAGCGATGACGGTTTAGGGATTTATTTTTAGTCGCAGGATATTATTGTGACTTTGCATAAACCAGAATTTTTTCTGGTTGCACCAAAAAGCTTCTTGTTGCAAGAAGAAATATTAAATCAATATTAAATTGCTATATATTTCTTAATGTATTCTAACTTTTCAGTACTGTCAAGGCTACTGAAAATACCAACCGAGTAGAGGTAAATTTTACTGCGTGCAGAGAGTGCGATCGCTATATGTATAGCGATCTTCTTCAGAGATTGTTAAGATCATGAGTTAAATCAGCCCAAACTCAGCAACTACACAGGTACAACAAATTTCTCGGTACCTGCTAACTCAAAAGCGGTGTGAATAACTTGTAAAGCTTGTACACCTTGTTCTTGAGAGACAACACAGCTGATTTTAATTTCGGAAGTGGCAATCATTTGAATATTGATTTGGTGTTTAGCTAATGCTTCAAACATTTTGGCGGCTACACCTGGTTGACCTACCATTCCAGCACCGACAATACTAACTTTAGCGATCGCACTATCCAAAACCACATCACCCCAACCCAACTCTGGGGCTACTTGACACAGCAATTTTTGGGCAGTTTCCCCATCCATGCGGGGGACTGTAAAAGCAATATCCCGACGGGGAACACCATCAACAATGCGACAACGTTGAGACTGAATAATCATGTCTACGCTGATATTGTTCTGGGCGAGAATACCAAACAACTGCGCCGCCATCCCTGGACGGTCTGGGACTTGACGAATAGCTAGACGGGCTTGGTTTAAGTCTAAGGCGACACCGCGAACGGGAGGGGAGTTGTGAGTGGAGAGGGTAGGGGGAGTGGGGGAGTGGAGAGGGGTTTCGATTTCAAAGGCTTTGCGGAGGGCGATGATAGCGCGATCGCCGTCTTGGGCATCAATAACACAACTAACTTTGACTTCGCTGGTGGAAATCATTTGAATGTTTACGCCAGCTTCGGCTAAGGTGGTGAACATTTTGGCGGCTACCCCAGGACGGCCGATCATCCCTGCACCAGCAATACTGACTTTGGCAATGTTTTGTTCTACCATCACCTCAGCTTCGTCTGATTTGGGATGAGATGGACTGCGGAGGGATGGGGCGATCGCGGCGGCTACGGCTTCTGCTCGTTTTAATATAGGTGTGGTAACAGTAAAGGCGATGTCGTTACTGTTACCTTCATGGATTGATTGAATAATTAAATCTACGTCTACTTTTTGACGGGAAATTTCCCCAAATAATTTTGCTGCTACTCCTGGTTTATCGGGTACGCGTAACAGAGCGACTTTCGCTTGGTCTGTATCAAGTTCTACATCATCCACCGGCCGGGCTAGTTCTAAATTGATGAGCGATCGCCCTTGGGGTTTTGGTGTAGTTACCCAAGTACCAGGGTCATCCGTCCAGCTAGATTTGACTACTAAAGGCATCCCATAGTTACGGGCAATTTCCACCGCACGGGGATGTAACACTTTTGCCCCTAAACTTGCCAACTCCAGCATTTCATTACAGGTGATTTCACCCATTAACTGGGCTTCCGGCACTATGCGGGGGTCTGTAGTTAAAATTCCTGGTACGTCTGTATAAATTTCACAAAAATCTGCCTGTAATGCTGCTGCCAAAGCTACAGCTGATGTATCGGAACCACCACGTCCCAAAGTGGTGATTTCTAGTGAGCCATTGCTGGATATCCCTTGAAAACCAGCTACTACAACTACTTTACCTTCCTGAATATGGCCTTCTACTCGTTCAGTTTCGATGTGTAAAATTCTGGCGCGGGTGTGTTCAGCTTCTGTCACAATTCCTACTTGAGCGCCAGTCATGGAAATCGCTGGTTGTCCAAGTTCTTGCAATGCCATACTAAGTAGGGCAATGGTGACTTGTTCCCCTGTGGAGAGTAACATATCCATTTCCCGACGATTAGGGTTGCGAGAAATTTCATTGGCTAGTTTGACGAGTCCATCGGTGGTTTTGCCCATTGCAGAAACCACTACAACCAGCGAATTTCCTGCTTTCACTGTTTTGTAGACACGCTGTGCCACTGCTTGAATACGTTCTACTGAACCGACAGATGAACCACCGAACTTCTGAACTATAAGCGCCATAACTTTTATCTAACCAAGTTGCCTACTTGTTTCAATACTTCCGCCGTGTTAGGAAGGCTTGAAGGCTTGTTAGTAATCTAGTGTACTAAACATCGTGCAATATACAGGCAATAAGTTAACGCGATGTGCGACTTATTCTTAAAACCCCTCTCCATAGCGCGGAACGCTTCTCGTAGAGTACCTCTCCTCTGCAAGAAGGAGCCACCTGGTGCTAAATATGCCTAAATATTTTATGTTGAACAGAAAAATTGTGGGCGCGATCGCCTGCAATATCGACATATTAGGTTTAAAAATTAGGAATTAAGAAAACACGTAAATATCCAGAGGCTCAGATACCGGACTTCTTGAAATAGTCCGGTATCTTTTTTTTGTTTGTAACTTATGTAGGATTGCTGGATACATTTGTCTTGCCACAATAGGAAAAAGATGCGAGAATTTACCGGTAAAACTAATTAACCAAGATTTTTAAGGCTTTGCACTGCAAGGTCTCTACGCATTCGCACGATTTTCCAACCTAAAAAAGGACAGTAAAACTATGGATCCTATTTCAGGAACAAACGGCAACGATAATTTAAGCGGCACTTCTGGCGACGATATTATTCAAGGCTTCAATGGTAATGATACACTTTCTGGACTAGGTGGAAATGACCGTTTGGAAGGTGGTCGGGGTGATGATACCTTAACCGGTGGCGCTGGTAATGATGTCTTTAACTTTGAACAGTTGCAAGACAATGATGTAGTTACAGATTTTGTGCGTGGACAAGACAAAATAGATGTCAGAAACCTGAATATTAATGATTGGGCTACCCTACAATTACTCATTAGTAATGATGGTCAAGACAATGCCTTAATTACTACTTTTTCTAGTGGTTCTCAGTCGCGAATCAAACTACTGAATATCAATCCAAACCTACTACAAGCTAGTGATTTCATCTTCAACACCGTTAACCTGAATCAAACTATCGAGGGTACTAACTTCGCAGATCAGTTATTCGGTGGTTTAGGTAATGATACCCTCAGAGGATTTAATGGTAATGATGTCTTATTTGGTGAACAGGGTGATGACCGTTTTGAAGGTGGTCGGGGTGATGATACTTTCTATGGTGGTGCTGGTAATGATGTCTTTAACTTGGAACAGCTACAAGACAATGATGTAGTCATAGATTTTGTACGTGGACAAGACAAAATAGATGTCAGAAACCTGAATATTAATGATTGGACTACCCTGCAATTACTCATTAGTAATGATGGTCAAGACAATGCCTTAATTACTACCTTCTTCAATGGTTCTCAGTCGCGAATCAAACTACTGAATATCAACCCAAACCTACTCCAAGCTAGTGATTTCATCTTCAACACCGTTAACCTCAATCAAACTATCGAGGGTACTAACTTCGCAGATCAGTTATTCGGTGGTTTAGGTAATGATACCCTCAGAGGATTTAATGGTAATGATGTCTTATTTGGTGAACAGGGTGATGACCGTTTTGAAGGTGGTCGGGGTGATGATACTTTCTATGGTGGTGCTGGTAATGATGTCTTTAACTTGGAACAGCTACAAGACAATGATGTAGTCATAGATTTTGTACGTGGACAAGACAAAATAGATGTCAGAAACCTGAATATTAATGATTGGACTACCCTGCAATTACTCATTAGTAATGATGGTCAAGACAATGCCTTAATTACTACCTTCTTCAATGGTTCTCAGTCGCGAATCAAACTACTGAATATCAACCCAAACCTACTCCAAGCTAGTGATTTCATCTTCAACACCGTTAACCTCAATCAAACTATCGAGGGTACTAACTTCGCAGATCAGTTATTCGGTGGTTTAGGTAATGATACCCTCAGAGGATTTAATGGTAATGATGTCTTATTTGGTGAACAGGGTGATGACCGTTTTGAAGGTGGTCGGGGTGATGATACTTTCTATAGTGGTGCTGGTAATGATGTCTTTAACTTGGAACAGCTACAAGACAATGATGTAGTCATAGATTTTGTACGTGGACAAGACAAGATTGACCTCAGAAGCCTCAATATTAGTGATTGGTCAACATTACAAACACTCATTAGTAATGATGGTCAGAATAATGCCTTAATTACTACCTTCTTCAATGGTTCTCAATCACAAATCAAACTCAATAACATTAATCCCAATCTACTACAAGCTAGTGATTTCATCTTCAACACTAATACTGTTAACAACAATGAAACTATCGATGGTACTAACTTCGCAGATCAGTTATTCGGTGGTTTAGGTAATGATACCCTCAGAGGATTTAATGGTAATGATGTCTTATTTGGTGAACAAGGTGACGACCGTTTTGAAGGTGGTGCTGGTAATGACACATTCTATGGTGGCGCTGGTAATGATATCGCCGTTTACTCAGGTACTCGTTCTCAATATCAAGTAACCAGTAGTGGAGGTGTTTTTACAGTTACCGATACAGTGGCTAATCGTGATGGCGTAGATACATTACGTGAAGTTGAACAAATACAATTTTCAGATCAAACTATAACCATTGGTAATACCTCTCCAACTATCACCCTAGCCGTATCTCCAGCTAGCGTTACCGAAGACGGAACCCCAAATCTAATTTACACTTTCACCCGCACTGGCAGCACTACCAACGCCTTAACTGTTAACTATAGCGTTGCTGGGACAGCTACCCTCAACACTGACTATGCTCAAAGTGGCGCTACTAGTTTCACTGCTACCACGGGTACCATTACCTTTGCGGCGGGTGCAAGTACAGCCATCTTAACGATTAATCCTACCGCAGATACCACCGTCGAAAGTAACGAAACCGTTGCTTTAACTTTAGCAACCGGCACAGGTTATACAGTCGGGACAACAACAGCCGTCACTGGAACCATTACTAATGATGATACCTCACCTACTGGCATTACTATCAATCTCAGTGGTAGTCAAACCATAGTCGAAGGTAGTACCAGTCCTCAAAACGTTACATATACCGTTACTCTTTCCCAAGCCAGCAGTCAAATTATCACCGTGCAATATGCCACCGCTAATGGTACAGCTACAGCAGGTTCGGACTATACAAGCACAACAGGAACTCTGACTTTCAACCCAGGGGAAACCAGTAAAGTCATCAATATCCCCATTCTCAATGATTCAGTTAATGAGGCAAATGAAACCTTTACGCTGAGGTTGACTTCTCCCACCAATGCTACTCTTGGGACAACCAATACTGTTACCACAACTATCACCGATACCCTCAGTGCTTCTGTGACTACCACTTTGCCAACCAATGTGGAAAACCTCACCCTCACAGGAACAGCAGCAATTAACGGTACAGGTAATGCCGGAAATAATGTCCTTACTGGTAATAGTGGCAATAATATTCTTTCTGGTGGCGCTGGAAACGATACTTATGCCTTTGTAGCTAATGCTGCCTTGGGAACGGACACCATTACAGAAACCGCTACAGGTGGTATTGACACTATTGACTTCAGTGGTAGTACGGGTGCTGTCAGGGTGAATTTGGGTGTGACTACATCACAAACGGTGAATAGCAACCTCAAACTGATTCTCTCTGCTAATAACGTCATCGAAAATGCTACAGGTGGTACAGGTAATGACAGGCTCACTGGTAATGCTTTAAATAATATTCTGGCTGGTGGTAACGGAAACGACCAACTGCAAGGATTAGCTGGAAATGATACCCTCTGGGGTGGATTGGGGGATGATATTCTGACTGGTGGCGCTGGTCAGGATAAATATCTATTCCAAAGTAGTGGTGTTTTTAGTTCCAGCTTAGGGGTTGATTACATTAGCCAGTTTGATGTGGGACAAGACCAAATTGTGTTGAGTAAAGCTACATTTAATGCTGTTACTAATAGCGCAGGACAGGCTTTAACTGATTTTGCCGTTGTCAGTGATGATGAATTTGTTAATGCTAGTAGTGCGCGGATTGTCTATAGCCAAGGTAGTGGTAGCTTATTCTACAATCGAGACGGTAATGTTCTGGGTACAGGTACAGTGTTTGAGTTTGCTCGTTTAGGTAATCCTGATATTACTTTAAGTAGTAGCGATTTTAGTTTAATTGCCTAGCCATCATAGATACCCGACTTTTTTGAAAAGTCGGGTATCTTGTTTTTCACAAGGTAATTAAGAAAAGGCGATCGCTCCCATCAACCGAGTAAGATTCTATTGTGCAGGTTTAGCAATATCGCCTACTTTGAATTTACCGCCAGTAGTGATTTTCCCAACGCTAGACGTAGCATCCACATCAACTAGTTGAATCATGCCTAATGGTTGAGTAACACTGCGTATAACTTTACCTGTGGTCGGGTCTTTCACTTGTTTTGTCACTCGCTCAATGGAAAGTTTCATCCCGACTCGATAACCGTCTGATTGACCTTTGTTTAAAATCACAGTATTTCCTGTGACATCGGCTACAGTTGCGTTAACACTGGGTAAAGCTTTTGGTAAAGCGGCTAAATTGGTTGATTTTGTATTTAATTCAGTGATGACTTGATCGATCGCTTTTTCCGTGGCTTTGGTGAGTAATTTGCCTTCATTACTAGTAGAGGAACCTCCACCAATACCCAGTACGCTGACTTGAGTGTCTGACTGACTCTCATTCCCATTACCTTCAGCTACAAATAATATTTCGGCTGTAGTTGTATTGACTACGCGAATATTCAACTTGACTAAAGCATCAGTATCGGTACTTGCTGCACCAAATCCTAAAAAGCCGCCTCCAGAACGCCGTTGTTGAACGTCGAATTGAGTAACTGAGCCGATGACAACCGCCTCAACGCCTAAAATGCGGCCAATTTTTGCGGCTGTACTAGCATCAACTCGCCCAGAATCACCTAAATCTTGTTCTCTTAAAATAGCTTCTAATTGGCTACGTTCCACGACAACAAAATTACCGCTTTTCACTAACCTATTTACAAGGATGTCACTGACACCCTTACTACCTGCGGGAAAAAGTGATAGGTAACTGGGGTTGCTGACGCTACTAAAATCAAAATCGAGAATGGCAATTCTGACTTTTTCGGATGGGGAACTGCTTTGTTGTGCTAGTTGGAAAGATTGTGTTTGTTTGGCGTTAGCTGGTTGTAGAGAAAAGGTTCCGGTCTTTAGGGTGAAATATGCAGCGATCGCTGGTAAACATAAGCCCAAGATTATAGACTTATTTTGAGATAATTTGCTGTGATTCATCTGTTGAGCCTAATTAAGTAAATGTTATGACATTCCGCTTTTCTTTGAAATTACCTGCATAAAATAGGGAACACACAACAAGTCTTGTCTATTTGGAATTTTTCAGCGCCAACACAGACTACGCCAGTAAAAATCAAATAGGAGTTATATATATGCGGAAGAATGAAAAATTCACATATGAGAATTTTTCATGAAGTTAATTATCTTTATCGCTACAGCACCTAAACACATATTATAAATTATCAGGAATTATGATTTTGCACTTTTATGCCAATATTTTGGCATCGTTAGCAACTATTTTGATGATCAATAGTCCTAAGCTAAAAACTGCCAACTGACACGCACAGCGCAATAAAAAAGGGCAGGCATTATGCCCACCCTATAGTTAATGTAAGAGAATATTCTGTTGCTATTAACCCAACAATTGTTTAGCTTTAGCTAATACATTATCAACGGTAAAGCCAAATTTCTCCAAACAAATGCCGCCAGGAGCAGAAGCACCGAAGCGGTCTATAGTTACAACATCGCCTTCACTACCAATATATTTGTGCCAGCCGAAACTGCTAGCCGCTTCTACAGCTAAACGCTTGGTGACAGCTTTAGGTAGAACTGATTCTTTGTAAGCTGCATCTTGGGCATCAAATAAATCCCAAGCAGCCAAGGAAACTACACGAACTTTCTTGCCTTCAGCTTTAAGTTTCTCGGCTGCGGTGACACAGAGGCTCAATTCTGAACCAGTACCAATCAGGATTAAATCTGGTGTGCCATCGGTATCTACAACTATGTATCCGCCCTTAGCTACGTTATCAATCGATGTACCTGCCAAGTTGGGAACATTTTGACGAGTAAACGCCAACAAAGTGGGAGCATTGTTCTTAGCTCTCTCAATTGCTACTTTGTAAGCGCCGGAGGTTTCATTACCGTCGGCGGGACGAATTACTGTCAGGTTAGGAATAGCACGGAGTGAAGCCAGAGTTTCAATTGGTTGGTGGGTGGGGCCGTCTTCACCTTGACCGATGGAGTCGTGGGTCATGACCCAAATTGCACCGGCTTGAGACAGGGCAGACAAGCGGATGGGAGCGCGCATATAATCACTGAAGATTAAGAAAGTAGCGCCGTAGGGAATTAATCCCGAACCATGCAGTGCAATACCGTTACAGATTGCGCCCATACCATGTTCCCGGACACCAAAGTGGATGTTGGGATTTTGGTATTGTCCTTTTTGGAAGTCGCCTTTGCCCTTGATTTCGGTGAGGTTGGAATGGGTCAAGTCAGCCGAACCACCAATGAGTTCAGGTAGAACCGCCGCCAATTTGTTGAGGCAGGTTTCTGAATGCTTACGGGTGGGAAGTCCTTTATCTTCGGGGGTGTAGGATGGTAATACCTTATCCCAGCCGTCAGCCAGTTTGCCGCTTAAGTGACGCTCAAATTCAGCTGCTTCTTGGGGATATTTAGCTTTGTAGTCTGCGTAGGTTTTGTTCCAGTCAGATTCGTAGCCTGCACCGCGCTCTACTGCTTTACGGGTATAGTTGAGGACATCTTCGGGAACAACAAATGGGTCGTGTGACCAACCCAGATTTTGACGAGTTAAGGCTACTTCGTCTCCACCCAATGCTGCACCGTGAACACCAGCAGTATTAGATTTGTTGGGGGAACCGTAACCGATAATGGTTGTCACCTTAATCAAGGTGGGCTTATCGGTGACAGCTTTTGCCTCTTCAATGGCTTTATGAATTGCTTCTAAATCGGTGTTGCCATCTTTAACATGGATGACGTGCCAGCCATAAGATTCAAAACGCTGGGAAACATCTTCGGTAAAGGCTACATCTGTAGAACCATCGATAGAGATGTGGTTGTCGTCGTACAGGGCGATCAGTTTACCTAATCCCCAGTGTCCAGCCAGGGAGGCAGCTTCACCGGAAACGCCTTCCATGTTGCAACCATCACCTAAAATTACATAAGTATAATGGTCAACAATTTTGGCATCGGGTTTGTTGAACTTAGCTGCGAGGTGAGCTTCTGCGAGCGCTAAACCAACACCATTGGCAATACCTTGACCTAGTGGCCCGGTGGTGACTTCTACGCCTGCGGTCATGAAGTTTTCTGGGTGTCCGGGGGTTTTGGATTCCCACTGGCGGAATTGCTTGATATCTTCAATACTGACGCTATCGTAGCCTGTCAGGTAGAGCAGGGCATACTGCAACATGGAACCATGACCGGCAGACAAAACAAAGCGATCGCGGTTAAACCATTTGGGATTTTTCGGGTTATACCGCATAAAGCGGTTCCACAGCACAAAAGCCATTGGAGCCGCGCCCATCGGTAGTCCGGGGTGTCCCGATTTTGCTTTTTCTATGGCATCAACAGCCAAGAAACGAATTGCATTAATAGAAAGTTCTTCGAGGGATTGGGTTGCAACAGCCATAATCTCTTGTTCTTAACGACGGGTTAGCACTCTTCAAGCTACTTTTACTGGGGTTATTTTTCTCAGCTAGCAATTAACAGTTAACAATTATCAAGATAGGATTCACTACTGATGACTGATACTGAATAAATGACAACTGATTTTCATTCCCCTACGTTATCCTCATCATCCCATTCCCGATTGTCCGTGGACAAGCGGGATCTCCTGAGTTTGTGGTAATTTATCAAGCCAAGAATCTGGTCACGCTGAACCCTTGGCTGGGTCGGGAATGATATCTATGATACTTTTAGCTGGTTGATTTCAGGAGAGCCGACAAGTGGAGAGTGGGGAGATATGAAAGATATAAAATCAAAAGTTTTTCTCCCTACCTCTTGCCTTATTCACACGTACTTTTTGAAAGCTAGTGTGACATTATGACCACCAAATCCAAAAGAATTAGACAATGCTACCTGGACTTTGTGAGCGCGACTAGAGTCAGGCACGTAGTCTAGGTCACAATCTGGGTCAAGGTTTTGAATATTAATTGTAGGTGGAATTTGGTCGTGAGCAGTTGCCAACACTGTGGCTACAGCTTCAATACCTCCAGAACCACCCAAAAGATGACCTGTCATCGATTTGGTGGAGCTGACTGCTATTTTATAAGCGTGGTCTCCTAGCGCTCGTTTAATCGCTGCGGTTTCAGTGGTATCGTTTGCTGAAGTGCTGGTGCCGTGAGCATTAATGTAGCTAACTTGTTCTGGGGTGATGTTTGCGTCTTTGAGTGCCAGTTGGATGGCTCTGGAGGCTCCTTCGCCGCCCGGAACTGGGGATGTCATGTGGTAAGCATCGCAAGTCATACCATAACCAACAATTTCGGCATAAATGCGAGCGCCGCGACTTATGGCGTGTTGCAGCTCTTCCAGAATCAGAACTCCCGCACCTTCACCCATGACAAATCCATCGCGATCGCGGTCAAAGGGACGACAAGCATGAGCAGGGTCATCATTGCGAGTTGATAACGCCCGTGCAGCCGCAAACCCAGCTACACCTAATGGTGTAATTGCTGCCTCAGCCCCACCGCAAATCATGGCTTGGGCATAACCGCCTTGAACTAGGCGGAAAGCGTCGCCGATCGCATTAGAGCCTGCGGCGCAAGCGGTGACGGTACAGTTATTTGGACCCTTAGCACCAGTGTGAATTGCTGTCAGTCCAGCCGCCATGTTGGCGATCATCATGGGAATCATGAAGGGACTACAGCGATCGGGACCACGGTTGAGATAGATGGTTTGCTGGTCTTCCATGACCTTGAGTCCGCCTACCCCAGAACCAATAATAATCCCCACTTGTTCGGCGTTCAGTTCATTAATGACTAACTGGGAATCCGCAAGTGCTTGTTTGGCTGCTGCAACTGCAAATTGGGAAAACCGATCCATGCGCTTGGCTTCTTTGCGCTCCAAGTACTCATGGGGGTCGAAGTTTTTCACTTCACCAGCAATACGACAATCATGGCTAGACGCATCAAAGTGGGTGATGTAGTCAATGCCATTGCGTCCGCTTAACAATCCTTCCCAATATTCAGAGGCTGTGTTACCAATAGGTGTAATCGCGCCAACACCCGTGACAACAACGCGTTTACGATTATAATCTGTCATGACTCAGTTAAAGGTGGCGAGAAAGCTGCAAAAATTAGGGACTAGAGACTAGGGATTGGGAAGAGGCAGGGGGCAGGGGGCAGGAGGTAGGGGAGGCAGGAAGAGAAGTCGCAAGGAGGGTTTCCCTCCGGGCGAACTTCGGGGAGGCAGGGGGAGAAATTACTCCAAGATTTTCGCCCAACACCCAGTCCCTAGTACCCAATGCCCAGTCCCTAGTACCCAGTACCCAGTACCCAATACCCAGCACCCAGTCCCCAATCCCCAATCGCTGCTTAAGCTGATGCGGCAACTTGGTTATTGATGTAATCCACCGCCTCTTGAACGGTGGTGATTTTCTCTGCGGCTTCATCGGGAATTTCGATCTCAAATTCTTCTTCCAAAGCCATTACTAGTTCTACTGTATCGAGGGAATCAGCCTGTAAATCGTTGGCAAAACTAGCTTCTGGAGTTACTTTGTCAGGGTCTTCCACACTTAGTTGTTCGACAACAATGCTTTTGACTTTTTCAAAAGTTTCTGATTGGCTCATAGATAAAGGTCCTTAACCGGTTGCTATTGTCTGCGCTTTGTGGGCAACATTTTGAGCATATACATCTTATCGGAAAGCGCGATCGTCCGCATAGCGTCCCAGTTCCAAATATAGAATAGGGTGGGCAGTGCTGAGTTTTTAGTCCTGAGTGCTGAGTACGTGTTTTGACCCAGCCCTTGTTTCTTGCTACTTAGCTCTATTGATATAAGCTCGTGCTATGAGCGATTTTTTTGCTAGTCCAGATAAGACTTTGTACTTTGGGCTTTGACCGACTGTCGGTCATCACGCCTACGCTTTGTAAATGCTGTTGTTTACCAATTCTTACTAAATTTTTGGCAAATGTCCAAAAAAAATTACCATTCCTCTTAAGTATGGCCTGTGAGGGGTGATAGAAAAGTTATCATCGGGGCAGTTGCCCTAAAATAAACCTAATTTTATGCTATCTCAGACACTAAAATATGCTTACTTTCCTGGTTGTGTTGCCCAAGGTGCTTGTCGGGAACTGTATCAGTCTACTCAAGCTCTTACCCAAGCTTTAGGTATTCAACTGATTGAATTGAAAAAAGCTGCCTGCTGTGGTTCTGGCACTTTTAAGGAAGACTCCCAACTGCTAGAAGATACAGTCAATGCTCGTAATATTGCCCTAGCAGAAGAATTAAATTTACCTTTACTAACTCATTGCAGTACTTGTCAGGGTGTGATTGGTCATGTTAATGAGCGTTTGCAAGAATCTCAGACCAGTAACCCTGATTATCTAGAACAGGTGAATGGTCTGTTACACAAAGAAGGTTGTTCACCCTATCAGGGTAGTACAGAGGTGAAACATCTGCTTTACGCTTTAGTCACAGACTACGGCTTAGAGGAAATTACCAAACGTGTGACCCGTAAGCTATCTGGTTTGAAGTGTGCAGCTTTTTATGGCTGCTATCTACTCCGCGCCCAAAAGTTAATGCCTTACGATGATCCTTACAACCCACAAGCGATGGAAAATGTTTTTCAATCTGTGGGGGCAGAGCCAATTTATTATCGTGGACGGACACAATGTTGTGGTTGGCCTTTGTCTAGTTATGCCACTAATGAATCTTTTAAGATGGCGGGGATGCACCTTCAAGATGCCTTAACGGCAGGGGCGGATTGTTTAGTTACCCCTTGTCCTTTATGTCATCTCAATTTAGATTCTCGTCAACCAGAAGTGGAAAAAGTTATCGGTCATAAACTAGGTTTGCCAGTGCTGCACTTACCACAGTTAATTGCTTTGGCATTAGGTGTTAGTCCTGAAGAATTAGGATTAGATCGCCACATTGTTTCGACAAAGCCAGTGTTAGAGAAATTAGGTCTTTAATCGGGACTTTCGGGTTGGGAGGGTGTAGGGGTGTGAGGGTGTGAGGGTGTAAGGAAAAGAAAGATTTATCCCTAAACCCCTAAACCCCTAAACCCCTAAACCCTTGCCACATAATCTACCAAGAATTATACCTATCTGGATGCTGATAACTCCTAATATGGTGCTGCCAGCCCAGTAAAACCCTGCTGCTACTAAATTACGATCGCCTAAAAGGGTAAAGGTGTCTAAGGCATAAGTTGAAAATGTGGTGTATGCACCGAGAAAGCCAACTGCTATGAGTAATCGGATTTCGGGAGAAATTAAGGATACTCGCTCTAAAGCTAGGGCATAAAAGAAACCCATAGCTAAACAGCCGGTAATATTAATGAACAATGTGCCGTAGGGAAAAGTAATGCCGAAGCGTTGGGCAAACCACAAACTGAGATAATAGCGACTGAGCGCGCCGGCGATCGCACCTAAACTCACGGCAATGGGATGACGAATTGTCGGTTGTTGCAGCACTCCCGGTATTAACCTTGGTGCAACAGTCAACAATTGGATACTCTGCTCAACCAAAGTCTTCAGCCCAAATCCCATATTTATCCTACCTTTAGAGCCAAATTTGGATGACTCGACCTTGTAATTCTTGCCCTAACCAAGATGTGTTACTAGAAAGTGTACACAGATTTTTCTTCTCGACTTTCCAGATTTTCTGAGGATCAAATAAAGTTAGTTCTGCTTTGTGATGAGGGGCAAATGCACTCACTTTTTGTTGAATACATTGGGCTGGACGAGTACTCAAAGCCTGCCATAATTCTAAAGCCGTAAATTCTCCAGTTTCTACAAGATTTTGCCAAAGTAAGGGTAATGCTAACTCGAAACCGATCGCCCCTGGTGGTGCTTCGGCGAAGGCTTGGACTTTCTCCTCGTAGGTGTATGGCGCATGATCAATGGCGATCGCATCTATTACCCCTGTGCGGACTCCTGCACGTAATGCTTTGACATCGCTGGCGTTACCTAATGGTGGGTCTAAATGCAGGCTGGTATCATAACTTTTAACTGCTTTTGTGTCTAGTAACAGGTGTAGCCAAGTGGTACTGGCGGTGATGGGTAAACCTTTGGCTTTGGCGGCGGCGATTAGTTCCACACTACGGGCGGTGGAAACCCGCATAATGTGTACTTGAGTATTACCTGTAGCGGCAACCAACTCTAATAAAGCAGCGATCGCTGTTGTTTCTGCGCTGGGGGGTATGGGAGGTAAACCAAAGCGGAGGGCATCTGCGCCTTCCCGCATCACCCCATTAGCAGAGAGTTGGCGATCGCACGGCCAAAATGCTACAGGTTTCCCCAATGGTTGGACATATTCCAGCAAGCGCCGCACCAGGCTTAAATTGTCTAAAGGCAACCCATCAGTAAAACCAACCACCCCCGCCGCCGCTAAATCAGCCAATTCTGTCATCTGCTTCCCAGCCACATCCAGGGTAATAGCACCCCAAAGATGGAGCAGGGGTGCAGGGGTGCAGGGGTGCAGGGGAGAAGAATTGCTTCCCAGTCCCCAATCTCCTATCCCCAGTCCCCGCTTCTGCAACTGTGCCACCAGCCCTGGATTATCAATAGCCGGAGATGTATCGGGTAAAATACTGACTTTGGTAAAACCACCAGCCGCCGCCGCTTGTAAGAAAGATGCCAGCGTTTCCCGTTCTTCAAATCCTGGTTCTCCAGAGTGGCTGTATAAATCCACTAAACCGGGGCCAAGAACTAATCCTCGACAATCTCTAATTTGAGTATCAGGACTAGTATTAGGAATATTTGGGGCAATGGCTTGAATTACACCATCAGCAATTAACACATCTGTGATATTGTCAATACCCGAAACCGGGTCGATTACCCTTACTTGTTGCAGAAGTTCAGTTGTCATGTAACCTATCAGTGCTGGGACTGCTTGTCTATTGTGATCTATATTTTGCCTATAATGCTCCAGCTGCGGTTTTATCTAATACACCACCCAAATGGGTGGTAATATTCATGGCTTGCAGTACTGGTACACCATTTAATCCAGAGGGGTAATCAATGACACTAACAGCACCATTACCTTGACGAAAATTCCAGAAATTGTCTGTGGGTAAACCGAGAATATGACACAGTAAGGTTTTATTTGTGGCATCATGAGCCACGATTAACCCTGTTTGGCGTTGATTATCTAAGGCTGTTTGCACAATATTTTGCCAGGCTTCCGTGCTACGTTCCCACACTTGCTGTAAATTCTCACCTTCCGGCATTTGTACCTGGCCTGGTATAGTCCGCCAACGCTCTAATTCACCAGGAAATTCCTCTTCTATTTCGGCTTCTAGTTTTCCTTCCCAAAGTCCGTGACTGATTTCTCTTAAACCGTCTTGCAACTCCAAATTGATACTTGGATGGTGGCGCAAGATAATCTCGGCTGTTTCTTTGGGACGCAGCATAGAACTACTCACAGCAAAGTCAATTGCTACATTTTGCAGAAACACCCCGGCTTTTTGCGCTTGTTGCCTACCGTTATCATTGAGGGGAACGTCAATTTGTCCCTGAAACCTAGTTTGGCGATTCCATTCAGTTTCGCCGTGACGCACCAACAACAATCTCACTCCCTGATGACCAGGACGCAAGGAAGGTAGAGTCTCGCCTGTGTGTTGGGTTTGATTCATCGACTCTAGTTGCACTGGGTCACCCAATCCCCCAGCAAAATTTAATACACTGATTCCACAGTTAGATTGCTGTATGGAATGGTAACGACTGGGGTGAATGCCCAAGGCTGTGCTGATGAGGGCGCGATTAATGCCGTTGTGTCCAACGATGAGAATGGTTTCACCTCGATGATGGGGCAAAATGTTTTGCCAAAACTGCCGCGCCTGTTCGTACAAAGATAAAACTGGAAAATGTTCTCTTGTTACCCCATTGTCGTTAACTAACATTTGTAGTTCCTGGGGGTTTTCGTGCCAAATGCGGTAATCTTCAGGAAATTTCTGCTTGACCTCAGATGTCAGCATTTTTTCCCACAAAGGCAAGTCTATTTCTCGTAACAATTCGGAAATCTGCACATCAGCAGACTGGACAGCCTCATTTGCTAGTTCACCATGAATAATCTCTGCTGTTTGTTTTGCTCTCTGGAGCGGGCTGCTGTAAATTGCATTAAAGGAAATGTTAGTGAGGGCTTTGCCTACCTTACTAGCATCACTACGACCTCGATCCGTTAATGTTGATACGTCAGCACGTCCTTGAATACGCCGTTCGATATTATAAGTACTTTGGCCGTGACGCACAATAATGACACGAGTCATCCGTCTTGCCCTCCTCTATCTAAAGGACTAATTTTACTGCAAACTGCTTGCAGAATTATTCTTTAGATTGGTTTTTGGCAATTTAATTAAGGGTGTAGGGGTGTAAGAGAGAATTGCTATTGACTATTGACTATTGACTATTGACCGTTGACTATTGACAACTAACAATTTTTCACTGATTTCCTAAATCTAACTGTACCTGCACTCCATCATTACCATTAACTGACTCTTGTGCTGGCTGTAATAAAACTGGAGTATCTAATGAGGTTGATCGATTTGACCTCCATCCACTAAGATTCTGATTATCTTTTATATGGTTAGTGGGAATACTGGTGTTAAAGAATTGTGAGAAGTCATCCTGTGCTGACCTATTTCCAATTCCTTCTAGAGAGTCACCAGTTAACTTATAGTCTTGGGTACTTGGGTTTGGCGTTGCTGGTGTCTGGGCGCGAACCAGGCTTTCTAAGCTGGCAATAGATAGGGCGATCGCCAAAACAGCAATAATTCTAGCTTTCATTAGTTTGTTCCCAATTCTTCTTTATTGCTCGTAGCTATTTTTCCAAAAAACTATCTTTTTAACTTCTACTATCAGTTAGATTTGACAAACAAAGATTTGCATCAAAACTAACACTGAGGAAATTAGACATTCACAAAAGTAATATCGTTGTAAAATAAACCGAATAATATGTTACTTTAAGTGATCTCCTCGTAACTTTAAGGATTGCTTAATATTTTTGAGAAAAATAAATGGGTGTAAAGGCGATCGCTTATCCTCACATTCTGAATCAAAGAACAACCACATATCTCGTACCATTTCACTAAAATTCCGATACAAATCCGAACCCAGAAACCTTTGCAAAATATAGGTTTCTTAATTTTGAATTTTGAATTTTGAATTTTGAATTGGTATCACTAGTCGCCCCCTACCTTTTTGAGCAATGCCTCTAATTCTGACTTGATAGATAAAGGTTGATAACCTAAGGCAAACGCCTGAGAACTATCTAAGGAAACATCTGCTGGTCTGGGTGCTGCCATGTTTACATCTTGTTGAAGACAGGCTTTAATTCCTGCTGTTGGTAATTGAAAGACTTCGGCTAATATATGCCCAAAATCATAACGAGAAATTCGTTCTTTGCCTCCTAAATGAATTATGCCTTTAACTTTTTCTAATGCTAATAAAATCCCTTTAGCTGCTGTTGTACCACTGACAGGGGTACGAAATTCATCTATAAATAAAGTCAGTTCTTGACCAGATTTTAAGGTTTGAATGAATGGCTGAATAAAGCTTTTAGCTGTAGGTGTAGCATTACCAAACATTAAAGGCATTCGACACACTGTTGCTATGGGATAACGTTCTAATATACCCACTTCAGCCAAGACTTTCTGCTCACCATAAATATTCACAGGACATACGGTGTCAGTTTCTTTATAAGGAGATTTGATGCCATCAAAAACTAGTTCGCTGGATGTAAACGCATAAGGGATAGAAGCCGCCGCACAAAGTTCGGCAAGATTGCAAGAAGCAGTGACGTTAATTGTATATGATTCATCAGGATGGATTTGACAAAAATTTGGTTGTGATTGTGCAGCTGTATGTATGACTGCATCTGGTTTAATTTCATTAAATATTTGTTTAAGTTCTAAAAAATCTGTTAAATTGACCTTGAGTAATTTTATACCGGGAACAGATAACTC
This sequence comes from Trichormus variabilis 0441, assembly GCF_009856605.1. NCBI lineage: Bacteria > Bacillati > Cyanobacteriota > Cyanophyceae > Nostocales > Nostocaceae > Trichormus > Trichormus variabilis. The sequence goes on from NZ_CP047242.1 coordinate 5,871,918, forward strand.
ATGAGAGCAATAAGTTCCATAAACTTCCCATTCTTGTTGCGCTGCTTGGCAAAGGTGCCATCCTAAAAAACCGCTAGCACCAGTAATTAAAAGCTTCTTCATATCAAAACTAGTACGTGTATTGAGATGATGGACGCAAAAATTATACTCTTAATGGTTTCAACAACTTGAATATTTTCAATTACTGAATCATTACTTCCTGAGGCTATAAATAAATGTACTCACAAGCTAGGTATAAAACTTTTATCCAGCGCATAGCAGTAGTGTCCTACCAAAGGCTAACGCAGTTCTTTCCTTCTATATTTGGTATTTGTATCTTTTTGATATCCTGGCACTTTTTAAGCTTGCGTCCTGATACATCTTTGCCGTCGCCGCTTGCAGTTATTAACAATACTTGGGATTTGATTAAAGACCCGTTTTTTTATAAAGGCGGTAATAATAAAGGTTTTTTCTGGTTAATTCTCGCTAGTCTCAAGCGAGTAGTTGTTGGTTATTTGCTGGCTACATTAATAGGTATTCCCATCGGGTTTATTATTAGCTTAAATAGCTTTTGTAGAAAAGCCATCGACCCACTCATACAATTACTGCGTCCTGTTGCTCCTTTGGCTTGGCTACCGTTAGCCCAAGCGGTATTTCTCAAACCTAATCCCTCAGCTATTTTTGTAATTTGTATCACTGCTATTTGGCCGATTATTCTCAATACAGCATTAGGTGTCAAGCTTGTTCCCAAAGATTATAGAAATGTTTCTAAGTTATTGGGTTTATCACCATTAGAAAGTTTTTACAAAATCTTGTTACCAGCAACTTTACCCCATATATTTACCGGGTTGAGAATTGCTATTGGTCTATCATGGTTAGCAGTTGTCGCCGCCGAAATGTTGCTGTCTGATGATGGAATTGGCTTTTTCATTGTGGATGCTTACAACAATGCGAATATTCATGAAATGATTTTGGCAATTGTTTACTTGGGTGCTGTTGGTTTAGTGCTAGACAAAATCATGGCCTATATTTCCGAAAAAGTGACTCCTCAAGAGTAAGTTATAAGCGTGAGGTAGGAAGCAGGTAGGGAACGATGTAATCTTACTCTATTAACTTTAAATCCATCTACTGGTGATGGGTAATAGTTAAGAGTTTATTCCCGATTACCGATTACTTATTAGCAACTACCAAATCGAGAAACTATATCTATATAAATAGCACCTTGGGTTATTAGTCAGAACTTTTTCCAGTCATTAAAAGTAAGTATTATGTCTAATTTCGTAGAAATCAGGGAGATAAAAAAGGAATTTGTTCAGGATGGTAGTAAGAATATTGTTCTCAAAGATATCAACTTAGAAATTCAGCAGGGAAATTTTGTATCTCTGATTGGGCATTCTGGGTGTGGTAAATCTACGCTTTTAAATATCGTGGCGGGTTTAGAACAACCAACTCAAGGTCAGGTACGAGTCGATGGTCAATTAGTAAAAAGACCATTCCGCGATCGCATGGTAGTATTTCAGAATTATTCCCTATTACCCTGGCTCACTGCTTGGGAAAATGTGGCTTTGTTTGTCGATAAAGCCATGCCTCGGAAATCTAAAAATGAACGTCGTGAGATTATCGCCTCTCACCTAGAGATGGTTGGTTTAAAAGACGCAGCCCAGAAAAAGCCAGCGCAACTATCGGGAGGGATGAAACAGCGCGTGGCCTTAGCCCGTGCTTTGGCTGTGCAACCTAAGTTACTTTTACTCGATGAACCATTTGGCGCATTAGATGCCCTCACCCGTGGTTCTTTGCAAGTAGAGTTAATGCGTATATGTGACATTTACCACATCACAACCATCATGGTGACTCATGATGTAGATGAAGCATTATTACTCTCAGATCAAGTAGTAATGTTGAAAAATGGCCCAGCCGCAACCATCGGTCAAATATTAGATATCCCCTTTGAACATCCCCGTTCTCTAGAAATTCGAGATAGTCCCCAATATCATCACCTACGCCAACAACTAATGCAGTTTTTACAAGGTCAAGAACAAGCTAAACGCTTACAAGTCTAGACACTTCATTCCTAGCGAACTAACTTTAGCAAAACTCTGCGTACCTTTGCGTTGAAACATTGTCCTTTAAATTCTCTCAGAGTTAATATGCCAAAGTTGAACAGGCGACAATTTATCACAACTGCGGGTGCAGCTGCACTGACTCATGCCACTATTGCCAAAACTCAGTTACATTCCGGCGTTTATGCTGGCTATAGTGATACTCCAGAAGTAACCACAGCCACACTGGGATTTTTACCTGTTACTAGCTGCTGTCCTTTAATTATTGCCAAAGCCAAAGGCTTTTTTGCTAAACATGGAATGCCCGATATTAATGTTGTCAAACAACCTTCCTGGGCAGTCATGCGCGACAAACTCATGTTAGGTGCAGCCGATGAGGGGTTAGATGGTGGGCATTTGCTGTTTCCGATGGTGTACCTCATGGCTACCGGGGAAATTAGCTATGGGCGAAAAATCCCCATGTATATCTTGGCCAGAATGAATGTGAACGGACAAGGGATATCAGTTGCTAATAGCTACAAAAATTTAAACCTGAGTATAGATAGTTCTCCCTTAAAATCAGCCTTTGCCCAAAAAACGAAAGCTGGAGAAACTGTGCGTTGTGCAGTACCTTATCGTCGGGTAACGGGTGATTTTTTTATGCGTTGGTGGTTGGCTTATGGTGGAATAGATCCAGACCGTGATTTATCAGTAATTGTGATTGCACCTCCACAGATGGTTGCGAGTATGCGTAGTGGCAGCATGGAAGCCTTCTGTGTAGTTGACCCTTGGCATCACCGATTGATTAAACAAGGGCTTGGTTACTCAACTGTGACAACTGGTGAGTTGTGGCCTAATCACCCAGAGAAAGCCTTTACTGTACGTGCTGAGTGGGTGGATAAATATCCCAAGGCGGCAAAAGCGATGCTGGCGGCATTTTTAGAGGCGCAAATCTGGTGTGATAAGCCAGAAAATAAAGAGGAACTATTCCAAATAGTGTCACAACGGCAATGGATTGGCGTGAAAAGTGACTTGATCCGCGATCGCCTCTTAGGTAAATTTGATTATGGTAATGGGCGGATAGTGGAAAATAGCCCCCATGCCATCAAATACTGGCGGGAAAATGCTTCCTATCCTTTCAAGAGTCATGATTTATGGTTTCTCATTGAAGATATGCGCTGGGGTTATCGTTCCCCCGATTTTGATACCAAACCCCTAATTGATGCCGTCAATCGTGAAGATTTGTGGCGAGAAGCTGCTAAGTTCATAGGTCAAGAGTCAGCGATTCCCGCCAGTACATCACGGGGGGTAGAAAAATTCTTTAATGGCTTAGAATTTAATCCAGAAAATCCCCTAGCTTATCTCAATGCGCCCAAGATCAGGATAATGTGATGAAGGAGGGTTCGCCATTGGGTAAAAGTATCATGAAATCGAAATTAAGTAAATTAAGCGATCGTATATTGCATTACCTAGCCGACTTAACCAAAACTCTACTCGGTCTAGACCAGAAAAAATTTCAACAACTCAGCCTCAGCATACTTAGCTTATTACTTTGGGGACTATTCGGCATAATCACAATTGTCGGTTGCACACCCCCAGCTTTTGCACTGGAGTACAACAAAGAAATTTTAGTGGAAGCAGATTTTTCAGGACGAGATTTAACAGACTCTAGTTTCACCAAAGCTAACTTGCGTCAGAGTAACTTTAGTAAATCTAATTTAACTGGTGTTAGCTTCTTCGCCGCCAATTTAGAGTCAGCTAATTTAGAAGGAACAAACCTGACAAACGCCACCTTAGACTCAGCTCGTCTCATCAAAGCCAACTTAACAAATGCAGTATTAGAAGGAGCCTTCGCCGCCAGCACCAAATTTGATGGAGCCATCATTGACGGTGCAGACTTCACCGATGTACTCTTACGCCCAGATGAGCAGAAAAAATTATGTAAAGTTGCCAAAGGCACCAATCCCACTACGGGAAGAGAAACCCGCGACACATTATTCTGTCCCTAATTTATAAGTTCATAGCAAGCATTTTCGCTCAGTTATCCGACTTCTTGAAGAAGTCGGGTAACTAGTAACCCCACACATTACCAATTACCAATTACCTTTCTCATTTCATCCATATCCAAATAGTCATAAGCAAAAGCTTTTCGTAACAGTGGATGAGGAATAAACTCATCATATTTCTGCATCTCTGGCGCTTCCGCCGAACTTATCAAATCTTCGCTCATAATTCTTTGTTCACACAAAGAGACAATCTCTGGCTGAAGATTTTTAAATTTCCCCTTACCTAACTTAATTGTCAAATAATAGGGATTTACCCCACCAATACTACTAATTTCCAAAGACTCTCGACAAAAATTATTCAGTAACCTTTCCAAAGTGCGGTAAGCCACAGTACCCATCCAAGGAAAGATACAACATCTACCTTTTTCTAACTGCAAAATATACTGCTTATCCAAGCCAACTTCTTTTACCAATTCACGAACTTTTCGTAAACGTTGGAGAGCATTTTTTTGCAAATAGCTATATTCCTTATCTTCCAATAAAATAAGGCGCATCTTTTGCAAAACCTTAGTATGAATCGTCCCACTACCACCGCGCCAATAACTTGTAGCTTTACCTGCCACTTGCTTAACTATCACTACTCTTTTTTTGAAATCAATTTCTGTAACTTCCCATGTTACCCCTGCTAAGGCAAACTGTTTACCAACAACTGGCGGTGTAGCGATACTACCAATTTCCTTTGTACCTTGTTTAACAGTATATTCTTTGTTATCTGCAAACACAGCATAAAACTGGAACTTACCAACTATTCTTTCACCAGCTAAACCCAGAATTAATTTATTCTGTTCAGTATGTTGAATATGACCAATATCAATTAAATAACGCAACAGTAACTTAAAATCTTCCTGAGAAATCGCCGCAAATGGGGGCAAACTCAAAACCTGTTTAGCTAAATCAGCAGGGGAAATTTCCCCCACTGCAACTAAAATACTCATTGTTTGGTGATATAACAAACTCAAAGGATATTTAATTGGCTTAATCGGTTCAATCCAACGTTCTTCTAAATAAAGTTGAATAATCGCTATACACTGTAACAGTTGCCAAGGAATTTGCTCTGGTAAAGGTTCTTCTGCTGAAATTTCATCCTCAGCACAAATAAAGCGCATATCAGCAGCCTCACCCCTTCTACCCGCACGCCCCAAACGTTGTAAAAAACTCGCTACAGAAAGGGGTGATTCTAATTGAATAACTCGTTCTAAATGACCTATATCTATACCTAACTCTAAAGTCAGAGTCGCCGCAGTCACCGCCGGGTTATGGGGTTCGCGCATAGCATTTTCTGCCACTTGTCGTAAGCTAGCAGATATACTCCCATGATGTACATGATATATATCCGGCTGTGCTTGTTGGTTGGCAATTTGTCGCAAAGAAGCAATTATTGATTCAGTTTGTGTACGATTGTTTGCGAAAATTAAACATTTGCGAGATTGACTCAGATTAAAAATATATTTTTCGTAGGCTGTGGCTTCTGATTCATCTACATCATTCGCAATATAAAAGTGTTCTAAGGCTAATTTAATTTGGCGTTTTCCAGCTTCCACCTTTGGCGTAATTACTTGTTTATCAGTTCCCAAACGCAGCCACTCTTCCGCCATTGAATAATCACCCAAAGTTGCTGATAAACCAATGCGGCGGGGTTGGGTTTTGGTTAAGTTTGCCAAACGCTGTAATTGACAAATAATCTGACAACCACGTTCCGAACCCATAAAGGCGTGGATTTCATCAATAACTACAAATCTTAAATCGCCAAATAAACGTAATATTTCTTTATGTTTATTGACTAATAAACTTTCTAGAGATTCTGGTGTAATTTGGAGAATCCCTTGGGGATTTTGTAGAAGCTTATTCTTGCGACTTTGCGCCACATCACCGTGCCAATGGTAAACCGGGATATCTGCTAATCTTAGTAAATCATTGAGGCGTGCAAATTGGTCATTAATTAAAGCTTTGATAGGGCCTATATATAGTGCGCCTATGGTGCTGGCGGGATTGTTGTACAACAGAGTTAAAACTGGTAAAAAAGCCGCTTCTGTTTTCCCCGCAGCTGTGGCGGCGGCAATTAATAGATGAGCATCGGTGTCAAATACCACCTCACAAGCTGCCGTTTGAACAGGTCTTAATTCAGTCCACTGATGATGATAAATATATTCTTGAATAAAAGGTGCAAGTCTGTTGAAGGCGTTAGTCATTATTTGGAGACGCGATTCATCGCGTCTGTACAATTGTTTTTTGTTAGAGACGCGATTTATCGCGTCTGTTGTCTCCAATCCCAAATATAGACATGAAAAAACCCGGCTTGACCGGGCAGATGTACTGTTTGTCGAATTTGTGGTGAGAAATTTAAATTTTGATGTCACAAGTAAGAGGGCAGGAAGCATAGACTGTGCTTTCCATTTGTTCTTCTTCTCCGTGCAACCAGCTTAACCATTTGATTTCTGTGGGATGTACACCTTTAAAGGTCAGCACACCAGCAGCTATCAAAACTGCCATCACATTAAACATAATTAAGCTACCTGCTACGAATAAAACCGCACTGACAGGCATTACAGATTGCAACACAATTGACAACAGACATCCGACCGTAGCCATCAAAACTACCAATGGAAAACCCACAACCAACAAGCACACTGCCAGCGTAAAAGTCCATATCAAAAAGCTTTTGATAGCCAACAAGGAGTAGGTCTTTCCGAGATTAGAGCTCTGAGCCGAAACCATGACTTTTCCTCCTAAATACACAGTGAGTTTGGTATTCAGTAATATTTCGATTTGATGAAATAAACTGATTACTTTAATGAAGTTTCAGTATATAAAACCCATCTGAGAAAATGAGCATTTATTTATTAAACTTTACAATTAATTTTTTTCAATGATGAATGTAAAGCCGGATTTACATTTCATGATTAATCTAGCTTTCAGTATCTGTCTTGAGGAGTAGAACACAAAAGCCATGCCTGAAAAAGTCCACTACAAACCCTTGACTTAGATTTTGCTTAACATTTCTTATGCAAAATCGATTTGTCTCTCATAATTCTCTTGTGGCGCTAGACAAATTATCTACAGATGATTTTGCTGTGAATTGCTAGTAAGTTATGGCTAACTCAGTCGTAGCTTTCTCATTTACCCTGATTAAACTATTTATATAATTTTATCTGTACTAAAAAATACTAATACTTGTAAGCGTATTCGCTGATGTTGTTATTGAAACGCTTAGGTTAAACCAGTTTATATAGATGTAGCGTAGAATTTCTGTTTTTATTTGATGGTTATAAAAAATACAAAGTAGAAAGGGCTTTGTAATGAAGTGTTACTTAAAGGTTTTTAGCAATAAGGTATCTGTAATGCCGCTTGCCAACGCTATGAGAACCTTGACGAGAGTTTTTTGCTGTTTCTAGTTGATAACTACAAAATCATAAAGATATATGACGGAATCCCAGTCCCCATCAACTTCCCATCCCGTTGCTTCACGTAATATACAGCCTGTACCACCGCCACCATTACCACCGCCACCATCGTTAATTACCCAAAGGCAGCATACACAAACCTTGGATATGTCATCAGTTAATAGGAGTGCAAACCAACCTTCACCACCTCCACCACCTAGTGCGGCTCATCGTCCTGGGACACCGCCATCGGTTTCAAACCCATCTAATGATTCGCCTTTAACTTTGGCACAGATTATTAGAGAAGCTTTTGATAATGGCTATTCTGATATTCACTTGGGTGTCGGTGAAGTTCCCCGCTACCGCAACCGAGGTGAAATTAACCCAACTGACTATCCCGAAACCGATAAAGCAACTTTTATGAGTTGGTTACGGGAAATCATGACTGAGCCAGAAATTCAACGCTTCCAAGAGCATTTGGAATTTGATGGTGCAACTCAGTACGAATTTGCCCGTGTACGGATTAATGTCTTTGATTCTCTCAAAGGCTATTCGATGGTTTTGCGGTTGATTCCATTGAAGATACTCTCTATTGACCAGTTGAGATTACCACCAGTATTTCGGGATGTTTGTCACACTCACAAAGGTTTAATTTTGGTGACAGGCCCTACTGGTTCTGGTAAATCTACAACAATGGCGGCAATGATTGATTACATCAATCGAGAAATGCCTAAGCACATCATTACTATTGAAGACCCTGTAGAATTCGTTCACCAAAGCCGTAAGTCTTTGATTAAGCAACGGGAAGTGGGAATGCACACCCGTAAATTTGATAATGCTTTAAAAGCGGCTTTGCGGGAAGACCCAGACTTGATTCTGGTGGGGGAAATGCGGGATAAAGAAACCGTCAATACAGCACTGAAAGCGGCTCAAACTGGTCACTTGGTAATGGGAACCCTACACACCAATAGTGCAGTGAAAACTATTGAACGGATTCTTAATTTATATTCAGGTGAAGAACAGGATGCTATGCGAATAGCCATAGCAGAGTCTTTGGTAGCGGTGATTGCTCAAGGGTTGTGTCGCACAACTGATGGTAAGCGGGCAGCTTTCCACGATATTTTGATTAATACTGAAGCAATCAAGGAATGGATTAAGGATGGTAAATATGATGAAATTAGCGAACTGATGAAGCAAGCTAGTTTTGACGGGATGGTGACGATGAATCAATCTTTGCTCAATCTCTATCAAGAAGGCCGCATCACTGAAGAAACTGCGCTGGAAATGTCACCAACTCCTAACGAAATGGCTCAGTTCCTTCGAGGACGAGTTTAGATACGGTAAAAGGTAGAGGGTTAAGACTTACGCAACTGGTACACTCAAACACAAGTGGCTATTAGTCATTGGTCTATTGACTTTGGACTATTGACTATTGATACCCTTAATGAAAAATCCATAACACTTGTGTAAGTCCTAACCTAATTACCGTTCAGTTTTGGGAGCTTGTGACTAAATCGACTCCAGATAACTTACCTGTACCTCGGTTATACAAGGGTATCGCCTTGTTTACACCGGGAGGCGATTTAATTTATTGCATCGACCCTCATAAGCAAGGTCGATGGCATTCCCATTTGTGTGCTGCTTTGCAGGAAATTTTAGACTTACCGGAACCGCCTCATTTTTTAGTGCCTTGCTATACAGCGACGGTTGACCATTGGTTAGACCCTCAGACGCAGCAGGTGAAAACATTCGCCGAAGCTTCTCCTGGAATACTGAAACATCAAGCTGTGTTGAATGCTATTTTTAGCACGGGGGATTTGGTTTGGCAACCATCTCCTTGGCAAGAGGGTTTGTGCGATCGCCTGGTATTATCAACTTATCGCTCCTCATTTCCCCAACTATGGGAAGACCATGATTTAATCGTCAACTTAGACTTATCTGAACAGGCTCCCAAATATTATCCACCAGCTATCACAGTCCAAAAAGCGCCACTTAAAACCTATGTTTTACGGTTGTTTGTGGCTGGACATAGTGCGAATACAGAACGGATTTTGAAAAATCTGCATGAACTATTGGAGCGATCGCTAGGATATCCTTACACTATGAAGGTGATTGATGTCTTAACTAATCCTGAACAGGCAGAAATTGATCAGGTTTCCGCCACTCCCACCTTAGTGAAAGTTTGGCCTTTGCCGATTCGGCGCATGGTTGGTGACTTAGACAACGCCGACAAAATATTACAAATGTTAGGTGCTATAGATAATGGCTAAAGTTTTCGACAATATAACCAAAGAATTACTGTTCTTCAGTACATTTTATGGAACCCTCGATAAATTTTTCCCATCAGCTGACAGAAACGTTGTGGATGTGTAAAGTAATTGAGGAATGTTTAATATCTTTAACCTTTGACACATCCATCTATGGATAGGAAAACCAAACGCCTCTTGCTGCTCGTGGCTTCTTGTAGTGTAACGGGTGTAATTTTAGGGGGAACTACTAGTTGGGCAGAGAGTACTCTTTGCTTGCAAGCTGATAAAGTTACAAATGAGTGCCTGACTCAAAGCCCAATCCAAAAAACAATAGAAGGCATGAGTACAGGCTTATTAGCCGGAGCCGGAGCAGCTTTCGGTGTAGCATGGAATGTGCGTCATCACGAAGATTAAAAACGATAATTGCGATCGCGCACCCATAGACTCATCGGTACAGCATTACCCTGTGGGTCTACTTTGACTTTTACAGCTAGTGGTCGCAACTGTCCATTTCTAGTCTGACGAGCAGCCCGGAAAATGTCGTTATTTAACTGCTGGCGTTGCTCGTCTGGCACGTTGTATGATTCCACACCATAGTTAATAAAGCCATTCTGGTAAACCCCTCTCAACGCTACTTGATTATCTCGGAGGGACATAGGTAAATTGTTGCTCACACGCACAGGTCGCCAAGCTCTAGGAGTACCACGACCAAAAGATTGTTGTTCTTGCAAAATTACATATAAGTTAGTTCCCTCAAGTAGCTGTCTACTCCTTCCCCGATTTCTTCTAACTAACTCATCCCAACCAGGAAGTCGCCGCAAACTAGAAACGCGAGATATGTTGTAATCCAAATTGAGGGTATAGCCTCGCAACACATTATCAGGGTCAGCAGGTAAAGTTTGTAATATTACCTCTCTACCTGTGAGGTTGGTGTACATTGCTTGAGTGGGTACTGATAAGATTAGCCCTGTTTGCAAAATTAAGGGCAACAATAACCGCCAAAAAGGTAAAGGTTGGTTGCTTTTTTGTTCAGTAGCAGCCAAATAATCACGAAAAGTCAGCTTTTTAGAAAATTCTGCTTCGGGAGACAAAGTTTTACTTTTGCCCGATTCGGAGGATTCACTTGCCATAAGCCTAGTCCTACAAGTAATGGGGTTTTGGGAAAGCGGACATAGGACTTACGCAGAGTGGGGAGTAATCAATTCAAAATACCCTACGGGAAGCTAAAGCTACAAAATTCTTGAATTTTTGCTCCCTCATTTCCTGGCGATTCAATCAACTTGACTTCTTATTAGAAGAACCGGTGAGGCGATTTTCAAACCACATTCCGGTACTGATTAAGATGGAACCACACATCAAGAAAACCATTGACCTAAATAGTAAATCGGTGTCATACTCTAACATCCGACTAATCACTAGTAAAGTTAACAATAGCATACCGCCCCAAAAGGAGCGTCGGTCACTTAACTTCAGCCCCTCCTGAATGAATCCCCAGGACAGCACGGCTAAAAGCACGTTGAAAATAAAACTGCCGAGGTCGCCAATGCGATTAATGGCTTGATGCCAAAATGGTACTACGACGATAAAGCCCAAGAAAGTGGCAATCCAAGTAGTGTTAAAAACAACTTCCCGGCGGGGGGGGTTACTTCTTTGACGTAAGAGAAATAACCATTGCAATACTGCAAGACCACTGAGAATCCCCAAATCAATGACGGAGACAGAAGAAAAGTTGCTGTTACTCGTTGACCCAAAGGAGTTGTAAGACAATCCTTGCCATTGCCAACGAAAGGAAAGGGCATAAAAGACTAAGCCAAAAGCGATTAAGGCTAAGTTACGCGCTAGGGGTTGAAATAGTCGATAATTTATGGTCGGAAATAACAGATCGTCATAACTCCAGAATATGGCAGGAGGCAGTGCTAATGCAAAAGATGCCACCCAAGGAGCTACGTCAGAAAAGTTCAGCAATGGTAGAGGGTTGAGGTTGAATTGCAGGGAACTAGCAAAGAAGATGGCTGCTAAGAAGAAAATCCACCGCGAACGGCAAAAGTAAGCCAAGGGGACAAACAATAGCCATGATATCAATGGCATATGGCGGACTGCTAGCCGCGCCCAACCCCATTCCCCTGAAGAGTACCATAAATCTCCTAGTCCAGCCCAGTAGCCAATCTGTACTAGGATAATAGCCATAATTCCTAAGGAATTAAGGGATAGGCTGTAAGCCATGAAGGAAACGCCAAATCCCCAGGCGATAAATAGTTCCGGAGTAGAACCAGTGATATTAAAAATCTGCGCCATGAGGATGAGGTTTGCACCCAAGATAAAAGCCGCAAAAATTAATAACGCTTCACCTAAGAAGCGCTTACTCTGCTGGGGCTTTTTTCCTTCTTTGTTCTTAAGTGTCGGCTCTCTCCAGGTGTAAAAACCGGTGATACTCACAAAGAAAAATAAACTCATCATCAAGATGAATTTGACTTCCCGTGACCAAGAAAACCAGTTAGCGGCCGCGAAGGTAAAGACACCCACAACCAACAAGACACCGCCAATAGCGATCGCTACCATCATAAAGCGATCGCGTGCAGCAATCTCTAGATTCTTAAATTTATAGCGATCGGCAATTTGTTGATACTGCGAAGCACTAATTATTCCTTCATCACGCCACAATTCCGCATCTCGTCGCAATTTTCGCTGAAAATTGTCAAAAATCATAACCCTCTCCACTGCGCTAGGGTAATTTGCCCATCATTTCGGATTTACGCATGGAGTTATTTAGTCATTAGTCAGCAATCAACAGTTCTTCCCCGTCTCTATTCCCCATTCCCTAGTATTATGAAGCCAAGCCACTTCTAAGCGTTGTTCTCCTGTTACCGTTTTACTAATGGAAAAACCATCGAACTTACTGCTTAAACTTGCACGACGTTTGTTTGAAAATCCTGATAAACAAGAAAAATTTATCGATGCGTTAGTTGCTCCCCAGCCTTTTAATCCCTGTATTCTGTGGTGTCAAAATCAGCCTGATATTTCACCTTTTTCCGTAGAATCTCCGCTAAGTTGGCAACCGAAATTTGTTGACCGTCTGCACCTGGGAGAAAAACCCGGACAGCATACCTTACATCATCAAGGATATTTCTATTGTTTAGATTTTTCATCTGTATTTGCAGCGTCTATTTTATTAACAATTCCTCAATCAGTAAGCTTAGTTTTTGATATGTGCGCTGCTCCCGGCGGTAAAAGTGTTTTTGCCTGGCAAGCTTTACACCCAGATTTAATCATTTGTAATGAAGTGATTGGTAAACGTTTAGGAATGTTAATTTCTAATTTAAAACGTTGTCAAATTAGCCCTTCTATTATATTTAATAGAGATTCTAGTATTTTTGCGGAAAATATTCCTTTATCTAGTAATTTAGTTATAGTTGATGCCCCCTGTACTGGGCAATCTCTATTAGCAAAAGGAGAGAAAGCACCCGGATGTTTTCATCCTACTGCTATTAACAAGAGTGCAAATCGCCAAAAAAGAATCATCGCTAATTCTGCACAAATTGTTGCTCCACAAGGTTATCTTGCTTATATGACTTGTACTTATTCCCCTGAAGAGAATGAGCAGGTGTGTGAATGGTTTCTGTCACGTTTTCCCCAGTTTCAACCAGTAAGAATTAACCATTTACAAGAGTGTCAGTCCCACTTAACAAATATTCCTTGTTATCGGTTATTCCCCCAAGATAAACTAGGTGCTGGGGCGTTTACTGTACTTTTTCAAAATACTGAAGTTGGAGCAGTTAAAGAATTAGAGCCACAGATTTTAAATGATTTAGGTATTATTCAAAAATTCTCACCCCTTGTATCCTAATGAAGTCAGGATGATTAATGAATATACAAATTATCAAAGGACACAATATTTGCGTCCCTTGAGGTTGTATTAGAGGATAATTCGTCTATCGGTTATTATCTTGTAAGTCCTCAGCGCTCCTCTTAGCGGTGTCTGGGTAAACTGAACCGAATTGTTTTACTGCTTCTCCAGATTCTTTGGCAATTCTTTTCGCTCTTTCACCAGGAGCATCTTCTGTTTGACGCGCTTCTCTATTCCATTCTCCAGTGGTTTTGGGTCTATCAGCGTTATCTTGATGTACGACTTTATCAAGCCTTCTAGTTACCGCGTCGCTGCTACGTCCAGAATCAATGCTAGAGTTTAGGCTGGTGGTTAGTACTAAAAAACCAACCAAGGCGATCGCAAAAAAACGCTTTACTTGAAACTCTTGAAATAGAAACTTGATATGAGTGATTACCTGAGAAAATAAATTTGCCATCATCATACTCCATTAATTTGTGTCAAGATTCTTCACACTTGCAGTACTTCCTTGGTTGTATCTACAGTCTGAGTTAGCAGTGAATTTTAATGAAAGCTTTCACCGCAATTTCAAGTTAACGAGAAAACACTAGTTATTCATCTGACACAAGTTATAAATTATTTCTAGAGCAAGGAAGTTTTTTAAATTCCTGTTATGTATTATCAGTGGCCACATCCCCGACTTCTTCAAGAAGTCGGGGCTATAGTCGGGGATGTGACAAAGTGAAAATACTTACAGACACCTGAACTTATCGACAGATATTGCTCAACAGGCTACTATATCAAACTGTATATTAAGCAGGGTCTTTGTTTTATGGCTAGTGTAGAACGCGACGAAAACAGAGAGAATCGCATCGAAACAGAGATTGTTGTCGATGCTGAAGATAAAGAAGAAAGAGCGATGGGTTGGTACTACTATCTAGACGATACTTTGGAGTTTCCCTTTATGGGTAAGTGGAAGAAGAAGTCTCGCAAAACCTCGACTATTGAAGAGAAACCTGTTGAGGTATTGGGTATGGCTCCAGAGGATGATTGTTTGAAGGATATGTATGTAGAAGTTGCTTATATCGGCGGTAAGGAAGATGATATATATACCGCCAAGCTTTCGGATATAGAGGCTATTGATGTGGATGATGACACCCAAGAAGCGATCGCCGATTGGTTATATTGGTTAGCTAGGGGATATAAATTTTAGGTTAAATTGCGAATTATCCGACAAGGATTCCCAACCGCTACAACGTTAGCAGGGATATCTTTTACAACTACGCTCCCAGCCCCAATTGTTGTATTGTCCCCAATTGTTACCCCAGGACAAATAATTACACCACCACCAATCCAGACGTTATTACCAATTTTAATTGGGGCAGCTAATTCTCTTCCAGATAGGCGAATTTCCGGTTCTGTGGGATGGTAGGCAGTATAAATCTGCACGTAGGGCGCGAACAAGACATTATCCCCGATTTCTACCTTATTGCAATCTAAAATTACACAGCCATAGTTCATATATACTCCATTACCTACGTAGATATTGCTACCGTAATCACAATGAAGCGGCGGTACTATGGTGATTTTTTCGCCTATCTGGGCAAATAATTCTTGTAAAATTTGCCTGCGTTGTTCTGGTTGTTCCTCGGTTGTGGCGTTATACATTCGCAACAGGCGACTAGCTCGTTTACTCTCGGCTGCTAATTCTGGATCATCTGCTAGGTATAATTCACCTGCAAGCATTTTTTGTTTTTCGGTTTTTTCCATATATATAATTATTACCAATTACCAATTACCACCCTCACAGCAAACTAACAATTACTAGCTTTATTAAATACGCCATAACGGGCTTTACCTTGCTGTTTAGCACGGAACATAGCATGGTCTGCATCTCTTAATAGGTTTTCTGGCTCATCATAACTACCAGCGTTGAGAGTAATACCGATACTGGCTGTGGTAAATATTTGATGTCCATTTAAGTTTAGGGGTAATCCTAAGGTATCTTGGATGCGTTTGGCTACGTTGATAGCGTCGTTAACGTCTCTAATATCTTCTAACAACACGGCGAATTCATCACCACCAAATCGCCCTACAGTATCTCCACTACGTACACAGGATTCTAATCTATGAGCGATCGCTACTAAAAAATCATCTCCCATTCCGTGTCCAAAGCGATCGTTAATTCCCTGAAAACCATCTAAATCTAAAAACAACACAGCAAAACGATAATCATTGCGGCGTTTGCTACGTTCAATAGCTTGTTTGAGGCGGTCTAAAAATAAAATTCGATTGGGTAGCGTCGTCAGTCCATCATAAAAAGCATTGCGGAGTAATTGCACCTCCGACTGTTTGCGTTGAGTGATATCTTGAAAAACTAAAACTGCCCCAGTGATATTGCCCGTATTATCTCGGATAGGTGCAATCTTATCTCCTATTGGTATCTCTTTACCATCCTTAGAAATCAGCGTACAGTTTTCGGGTAAATTGACAATCTCACCAGTCTGCATCGCCTGTGTAGCCAAATTATCAATTACCTCGTCCATATCCTTATCAACTAGATTCACCACCTCGGCTAAATCTTTGCCAAAAGCTTCATGCTGCATCCAACCCGTAAGTCTTTCCGCCATTGGATTCATCATTTGAATCTGACCATTAGTAAAGGTAACAATTACCCCACAGCCCATACTATTAATAATGGCTGCTTTTTTTGCTGTTTCTTCCTGTAATCTTTCGTAAATTTGATACTGCTTTAAAGCCATTTCTACTGCAAGATGTAAATCTTTTTCTGCAAATGGCTTTAACAGATAAGCAAAGGACTCATCTAGTTGTTTATTGTGCAATTCTAAATGTTGTGAATACTCAATTATACATAACACTGGTATGTGAAAATTATCTTGAATAATATTTGCTACTTGTATCCCGTTAATTTCTCCAGATAAACGGATATCAAATAATACTAAATCTGGGTGCTTCTCTGCTACTTTTTTAATTGCTTCTTGAGGTGAATTTGTAATCTCCAGAACATTATATCCTAATGCTTGTAAACTATTTTTAATATTTAGCGCCAGGGCTGCTTCATCCTCAACAACTAGGATTTTGCGGGAGACCATGTTAAAATTACCTGTTTGCTAAGGTTCAGATATTGTTGTTAACATCAACTTAATCTGAAAGTTATTTATTCTATGATAATCAATCTCTAAAATATCGGTTACTTGCTTGAATAAACTCTTGATTTAAGATTAAAGATTGTGTTAATTGCTGGCAAATTTTCCTGATGTTCAGCAAATAAAAAAAATAATTACCATCATCTGATGTAGATGAAATCTTCATTTTCAATAAAATTATTTTTTGTATCTTATTTGTTACAAAAATGTGACCAATAGGCATATTGGATACCATAATCTTTGTAAATCCAACAATTCCCACAATATTTATGATTCCCCGTGTAAGAGCGCCAGAACTACCGCAAAATTATCCTTGGTTGAATACTGAACAACCTTTGTCTATTAAGCAACTTAGAGGTAGAGTTGTAATTTTAGATTTTTGGACTTATTGTTGTATAAACTGTCTCCACGTTCTGCCAGATTTGAAATATCTGGAACAAAAATACAAGGATAGCCTGACAGTTATTGGTGTCCATTCTGCCAAATTCGACAACGAACAGGAAACCGAAAACATCCGCCAAGCTATATTGCGCTACGATATTGAACACCCAGTATTAGTAGACAAAGGTTTTCGTGTATGGCAAGAGTATGCTGTACGTGCTTGGCCTACTTTAATGGTTATCGACCCCAAAGGTTATGTAATTGGCTACGTTTCTGGTGAAGGAAATCGAGATAAGTTAGACCAATTAATTACACAAGTCATTCAGGAACATCAAGGCGCAATTAATTTCCAACAACTCAGCCTCACTCTAGAAAAACAGCGTCAACCATTAATTACACCTCTAGCTTTTCCAGGTAAAGTTCTAGCCACCCCAGGCGGGTTATTCGTCGCCGACTCCGGACATCACCGCATAGTTGTGAGTGACTTCAACGGTGAGATTCTGCATTTAATCGGTAACGGAAAGTCAGGCTTAACTGATGGTAATTTTCAGGAAGCACAGTTTTCCGCACCCCAGGGAATGGCGTTTGATATGGAAAATCAAATTCTCTACGTCGCTGACACAGATAATCATGTTGTGAGACGGGCTGATATTCAGCAGCAAACAGTAGAAACCATTGCAGGGACAGGTGAACAAAGCCGCAATATTCAACCGCATGGGGGTGCTGGTTTAGAGACTGCTTTAAACTCCCCTTGGGATTTGGTAAAAGTTGGAAATAGTTTATACATTGCAATGGCAGGAACCCATCAAATTTGGCAAATGGATTTACCAAGCGGCTTTGTCAAAACCTATGCAGGTACAGGTGCAGAAGGTTGTTTTGATGGTTACCTGACAGAATCAGTTTTTGCCCAACCTAGTGGAATTACTAATAATGAACAAGAATTATACATTGCTGACAGTGAAATCAGTTCCATTCGTGGTGTAGGACTATTGGAACCTCAGGAAGTCAGAACCGTTTGCGGTAGTGGTGGTTTATTCGGTTTTGGTGATGTCGATGGACAGGGTGAAAATGTCCGTTTACAGCATTGTTTAGGGGTGGAATATTTTCAAAATTATTTGTGGGTAGCAGATACATACAACCACAAAATTAAATTAGTTAGTCCTCATACTGGTAATTGTCAAACTGTCCTGGGAGATGGTTCGGCTGGGTTACAAAATGGTCAAGGTAAAAATACGCGCTTTTTTGAACCTTCCGGCTTGAGTGCGATGGATTCATATCTGTATATTAGTGATACGAACAATCATGTAATTCGCCGTGTAGATTTGCGTACTTTGGAAGTGACGACGATGCAATTTAATGGTTTATGTGCGCCTGATGTTTGTATTCCAAATAACTTTTAAGTTCGTGCATACTGCTTCGCAGAACCCGCAGGGTAGACGCAAAGTTTTCTCTGTACCTCTGTCTTGAAAAGTTCTGGAGGAGGGTTTCTCTACGTAGACGACTGGTGAATCCGCAGAGAGATTGCCCAATTTTATTAGTTTGGTAGGGTGCGTCAGTGCCATATAACCTAACTATACTCAGAAATTATTCATACTGACGCACCCTAGATTTTAGAGATTTTTTTATCTGGAAATCCCTAAGAAACGCTATATATGTAAATTTTATTCTATGCAATTAGTAATTTTCGATATTGATGGTACATTAATTAATTCAAACAGTATTGATTCAGATTGCTTTCTCAGTGCTTTTAAATTAGAGTTTGGTTTTACTAATATTAGTTCCAATTGGGCTAAATACACCAACATCACAGATTCAGGAATTGCACAAGAAATTTTCATAGAAAAGTTAGGTCGATTACCAACACAAGTAGAATTGGAAAATATTAAAAAATGTTTTGTTAATTTATTGCAAGAATCATTTCATGAAAATCCAAATTTATTCAGTGAAATTCTTGGGTCTGGACAAATATTAGCTGAATTACGGGTAAATCAAGACTGGTGCGTGGCGATCGCAACGGGTGGCTGGTATGATTCTGCAATCTTGAAACTAGAAAAAGCAAACTTAAATATACAGGGTATTCCCCTTGCTTCATCGGATGATGGAATTGCAAGAGACGATATTGTCAATTGTGCCATTTCAAAATCTAAAGCAATTTATCAAGTCAGAGAATTTCAAAAAATCGTTTTTGTTGGTGATGGTGTGTGGGATGTGGCAACAGCTTACAATCTCAATATTGACTTTCTTGGCAGAGAAAATAAATTAGACAACATTTTACTTCATGCGGGTGTTGAAAATATAGTGGAAGATTTTAGCGATTCGACTAAATTTTTTCAATTATTAAAAATAGCAAAAATACCTAGATAGACTATGAATACTATTCTTCACATCACCAAACGTCAACAATGGGAACAAGCCAAAAATATCGGCATCTACCATGCTGATTCGCTGGATGCGGAAGGATTTATTCACTCTTCTCAAGCAACACAAATCCTCAAGGTTGCTAATAGGTTTTTTCATCACCAAACGGAATTAGTATTACTTTTTATCGACTCTGATAAAGTTAAACCAGAAATTCGTTATGAGGCGGCTGATGGTGATTTATTTCCCCATATTTATGGCGAGTTGAATCTTGATGCTGTGTATCAAGTGATTGATTTTGAGCCTGGGGAAAATGGGTTGTTTGAGTTGCCACCAGAGGTTGTAAGTTTAGGATAGATGAGTATGGAAATGAAAGATCAAGTGTTGGGTGTATATGTTGAACAAACGGCGTTGCTGTTGGATTTGCCGATAAAAAATGAGTATCGGGATGGAGTGGTGGCAAATTTTGAGAGAATAAGAGCGATCGCTCAACTTGTTAACTCATTTCCACTACCAGAAGCAATAGAACCCGCCCCTGTCTTTGAACCATGAATGATGCTGTTTCCATCGCCAAGGCTATAGGTGAAGGTAAAGTTACCGCCGTAGAGGTAACCCAGGCTGCTTTAGCGCGGATAGCAGCACAGGATGTAGAACTGAATTGTTTTACGGCTGTAACTAGAGAAACGGCTTTGGCGGATGCAGCACGTATTGATAGGGAAATAGCCGCAGGTAATGATTCTGGGTTACTGGCTGGTGTGCCTTTTGCTGTGAAAAACTTATTTGATCTTGTCGGTTTGACGACTCTGGCGGGGGCAAAAATCAATGCCGAAAATCCGCCAGCTAGTCGAGATGCAACCGCAGTAGCCAAGCTGAAACAAGCTGGTGCGGTGTTGGTAGGCGCTTTAAATATGGATGAGTACGCCTACGGATTTGTTACAGAAAATTCCCATTATGGTGTTACCCGCAACCCCCATGATTTACAGCGAGTGGCTGGGGGTTCCTCTGGCGGTTCGGCGGTGGCTGTGGCGGCTGGGTTGGTTCCTTTTACCTTGGGTTCTGATACTAACGGTTCCATTCGTGTCCCGGCGGCTTTGTGTGGTGTGTTTGGTTTCAAACCGACTTACGGGCGTTTGTCTCGTGGTGGGGTGACTTTATTTTCTAGTAGTTTTGACCACATCGGCCCCTTTGCCCGTTCGGTTGGGGATATCGCCACAATATTTGATATTTTGCAAGGAGGAGATGATCGCGATCCTATCTGCACTCAACGACCTGCAAACCCCACTTTACCGCAACTGCATCAAGATATCTCTCATATTAGAATAGCGATCGCTGACGATTATTTCCAAAAAGGGGCGACATCGGCAGCATTAGCAGCCGTACAGCAGGTAGCAGATGCTTTAAACGTAACCAATTACGTAACTTTACCAGAAGCCCACCGCGCCAGGGCAGCCGCATTTGTCATTACCGCCAGCGAAGGCGCAAATTTACACTTAGATAAATTAAGAACACGTTCCCAAGACTTTGACCCAGCAACACGCGATCGCTTTTTGGCAGGGGCATTAATTCCCAGTAATTGGTATATACAAGCACAACGCTTTCGGCAATGGTACCGCGATCGCATCCGTGAAGTTTTTCAGAATGTTGATGTAATTCTTGCCCCTACCACACCCATTACAGCACCCCTAATCGGTCAACAGACAATGATTTTAGATGGGGAGGAAATTCTAGTGCGTCCCCACTTAGGATTGTTCACTCAACCCTTATCTTTTATTGGTTTACCAGTTTTATCAGTACCAATTCAGCGTCCCAATACTTTACCTTTGGGTGTGCAGTTAATCGCCGCCCCATACAATGAAGCCTTCATTTTACAAGTGGCGGCTGTATTAGAAGCCCAAGGTGTAGTTTCAGCCGTGAGTCCGATAAATTATAACTCCTCTCCGTAGCTTGCTTGTCGATGCAAGGAGAGGCTTAAAACTCTAATTCTTTGATACTCAGTTATATGCTTTTGCCCCTTCCCTTGTAGGATACTGTTGGCGAATTATTGAGGGGTTAAGCCCCTCAAGAGTTTGGAACAGTGGAAAAAAGAGAATAAGTATATTGAGCGTAGCATCTACAAAGATTATGACCCTGCACCCGCGTGATATGTCGCAGATTCCTGAAACAACAGCGCAAGTAGCCCGGAATTCATTTCCCAAAGGGAACATATATATGAAGATGCGGGATGAAATAGGAGTGTTATATAAGGATGAGGATTTTGTCAAACTTTACCGCGCAGATTGTGGTCAAAGTGGAATATCAGCAGGACAACTGGCATTAGTGACAGTAATGCAATTTATCGAAGGTTTAACGGATAGACAAGCGGCGGATGCAGTGAGGGGTCATATTGATTGGAAATACGCACTATCGTTGGAATTAAATGACCCAGGGTTTGATTATTCAGTACTTTCAGAATTTCGTCAGCGATTAATCAAAGCAGGACGAGAGCGAGAGTTACTCAACCAAATGCTAGCTCGTTTCCAAGAACTAGGTTGGCTCAAAAATCGCGGCCGTGTCAGAACTGATTCAACTCACGTATTAGCCGCAGTACGACAGTTAAATCGTTTGGAATTAGTGGGAGAAACTTTACGTCATACCTTAAATGACTTGGCTTATTTTGCCCCTGATTGGCTCAAATCGAGAGTTGACGTTGATTGGTTTGAACGTTACTCCCTGAGATTTGAGCAATACCGCTTGCCCAAATCAAAAGCCGAACGTGAGAAATTGAGGCGAAAAATTGGTGAGGATGGTCATCATTTGCTATCCGCTTTGTATGCAGACTCAACTTGTAATTGGCTGTGGCAGATTCCATCAGTGGAAACATTACGTATAGTTTGGGTGCAACAATACTATATTCAATTGCAACAAGTCTATTGGCGAGAACAAGATAACTTACCACCAAATAGACTACAGATTGAATCTCCTTACGATGTTGATGCACGCAATTCCAGCAAGCGAGAAATCAACTGGACTGGTTATAATCTGCATCTGACAGAAATTTGTCACCCCATACTGCCAAACTTAATTATCAATGTGGAAACGTCCGTGGCCACAAGTGCGGATGTTGAGATGACACCAGTAATTCATTCTCGTTTAAACCAGAACAATCTTTTGCCACAAGAACATGTTGTCGATACTGGCTATGTCAATGCTCAAAACTTAGTCGATAGTCAATCCCATTTTCATGTTGATTTAGTAGGAAAAGTTCCCCCCGGAACTAGTTGGCAAGCAACAGCACAATCCGGCTTTGAGCAAAATTGCTTCACTATTCATTGGGATTTGATGCGTGTTGATTGCCCAATGGGTAAACAAAGTAAGTCCTGGCGTACAACTGTCGATAGCCATGACAATCCAGTAGTCAAAATACAATTTGACAAATCCGATTGTTCGCTTTGTTCAAGTCGCTCAAAATGCACTCGCTCCAAAAAACTACCGCGTCTTCTGACCCTCAAACCACAGGAACTACATCTTGCATTACATGATGCTCGCATTCGCCAAAAAACTGAATCTTTTCAACAAATTTATCACCAACGTGCTGGCGTTGAAGGCTTGATTTCCCAAGCTACTGGTCGCTACCAATTACGCCGTTGTCGCTACATTGGTCTTGCCAAAACTCTCTTGCAGCATGTCATTACTGCTGCTGCTATCAACTTCAGTCGGATGTGGGATTGGTGGCAACATGTCCCACGCAGTCAGACTCGCGTTTCTCACTTTGCTCGAATTGCTCCCACTGCCTCATAGTATTCCTGATTTTCTATTTTGTGATGATTGGTTTTGCCCTCTATCAATTCGCCAACAGTATCCTACAAGGGAAGGGGTTGGGGTTAGGTTCCGTCGAACTTATACCAATTCAATAATGATTGCAACACATCATTGGCTGAAGAAGACGCGACGCCAGTCGCTACAACGGGGGGAACCCCCGCAACGCGCTGGCTCATGAATCGCGTCTCTACAAATGGTTTATTTGTCGCCTTCTTTTTTAAACCTTGGTGCGATCGGTTAAAATTTCGTAACCGGTTTCTGTGACTAAAACTGTATGTTCAAATTGGGCGGATAGAGAATTATCTACAGTTACAGCCGTCCAGCGATCGGATAAAGTCCGGGTGTGTTTAGAACCTGCATTTAAAATGGGTTCAATTGCCAATGTCATTCCTGCACGCAGTTTCACATTGGGCATTTCTCTAGTGCGGTAGTTAAACACAGAAGGTTCTTCATGTAGGTTCCTTCCCACACCGTGTCCTGTGAATTCTTCTACCACAGTAAAGCCATTAACTTTCACATGATCCTCAATTGCCCCAGCTAAATCAAGGAGGTATGCACCTGCTTTAACTTGTTCAATGCCCTTATATAGCGCCTCTTCAGCTACGCGAATCAGTTTAGCGGCATCTGGAGTTACTTCACCAACAGCGATCGTAATACAGGAATCACCATGAAAGCCTTGAAAATAAGCACCTGTGTCTACTTTTAGTACATCGCCAGTCCGAATTACTTTCTTATGGCTGGGAATACCATGTACAACTTCGTTATTAATACTAGAGCAGATAGAACCGGTAAAGCCGTGATAGCCCTTAAAACTTGGTGTTGCACCCATTTCACGGATACGTTTTTCCGCATAAGCATCCAAGTCAGCCGTCGTCATTCCTGGTTTTACCAGCCCGGAAATCTCTTTAAGTACGGTGGCGACAATTTTCGCCGACTCTCGCATAATATCAATTTCGCGGGGTGATTTAATTTCAATACCCCGGCGTTGTTTTTTGGCAGGTGATGGCTTAGGTGTTTGAGAAAGCAAGTTGGTGAGAATATTCATGGGAAATCAATTATTACTTGCGCCTTGCCGCTAAGGTTGCAGGTTATTTCTAAACAATTGAGAAATAATATCTATACTTAAGTTAACTTATTTTTCGCTGCTAGATACGTATATAGATGATGGCTGACTGCTGACTAAGGACTGATCACGATTTCCCCTGTCATCCCTGCTTCTGTATGTCCTGGTATGGGACAGCGTAAGCCATATTTTCCTGGTTTGATGGCTAGAAGCACCCATTCAGCTTCAGCACCGGGCTTAAGTTCCAGTTCATGAATCGCCCCTTTAATTTCCACTTTACCTGCTTCCACTTTTTGCGTCCAAATCCCATCGGCAAAGTCTTTGGCAGTAAAATAATGTTTCAATTGGCTGGGGTTGTTGAGGTGTAGTAGATAACGTTTACCAGCTACTAATTCCAAGTTATTTGGTTCAAACTTGAGTTCGTTAGCAGAATTACCCAAAGAAACTGTAATTTCCGAAACAGGTTGTTTAAGTAAATCACTAGATTCTTTCGCCGCCAATGCAGAATTAGTGTTAATAAAAGTAAAACATAGCAGTATGGTAAAAACCACACAAATTTGACGAACTATTGGTAATAAAAATGAAATCATGGCGTATACAATTTTGCGAATTTCCTGGAATAAGTTATGTCAATTTGAAAAAAAGAATGCGACAAATAAACCATTTAAATAAACCATTTGTAGAGACGCGATTCATGAGCCAGCGCGTTGCGGGGGTTCCCCCCGTTGTAGCGACTGGCGTCGCGTCTTCTTCTAGTTATTAGTCCGTAGGGGCAGTATTTAAACGCACCTCTACAACGGTCAACCGTCAACAGTTAGCACTATTTACCTTACACCTTGTCTTGCGACCATAGAAGGCCCAGCCGTTACTACTACTACTTGATCTGGGTGGAGTAACTCACTAGCTGCTTGATTAACTTCGTTTAAGGTAACTTGCTGAATTTTTTGATTATAAGAATGTAGTTCGCTCGGTTCTAGTCCATAAACTTGATTCATCAGAATTTTATTGGTTAATTCCTCTGGGTCTGCCAAAGAAACGTTATAGTTACCAATCAAGGTACGTTTAGCTGTCTCTACTTCTGATGCTGTCACACCTTGTTGGTGAATTTGCTCAAGTACTTGCTGGGTACTAGCGATCGCTTTATTGGTATCTTCGGGACTGGTTTGCATTTCAATCCAGAATGTCCCAAAGTCTTTTTCGGCTTGGAAGTCGCTGTAAATGCCATAAGTTAAACCTTGGCGATCACGCACTTGCTCCCCTAATCTACTAGATAAAGTGTCTCCGCCCAAAATTTGGTTTAACACTAGCGCCGCGTAAAATCTCGGATCTTGACGCTTAATACCTGCATAACCAAGGTAAGTAATAGCTTGGGTCTTACCAGGTAATACTGGATTCTCTCGCGTGGTAGTTTTTGGTAAGGAAACTTGAGGATAGTTTATGCTTGGGGGTTCTCCACTAGCTGGCCAATCACCAAATTCTGATTGAATGAGCGATCGCACTTGCTGAGGTTCAAAATCCCCCATTAGCACCAGCACAGTAGTATCTGGACGATAATATTTCTGACTAAAAGCAATCACATCCTGACGGCGAATCTTCCGCAGACTTTCCACTGTAGGAAAGGTATGTAGGGGATGTTTCTTAGGATAGACCGATTGCAGAAAAATTCTTCTAGCAACTTCACCGGGATCATCTAATTCCATTTTCAGAGAAGTTACAGCTTGTTGCAGATTTAATTCCAGTTCTTTTTTAGGAAATATACTATTTTTCAGTCCGTCGGCTAATGTCCGAATTAGCACCGGAAAATCTTCCGCTAAACTATCGCCTTGGATACGCATACCATTGCGATACGCGGCAAAATCTAAGGTCACACCCCTATCATCCAAAACTTGAGCTAAAGTTGAAGCATTTTTAGTTTTCGTCCCACTCATTAAGCTATCTGCTACTAATGAGGCTAAACCTGCTTGTCCATCTGGATCAAATTCTGTACCTGCTTTAACATAACCGCTCAAGGTGACGGTAGGTGTACTTTTATCAGGTAGCAAAAATACTTGCAACCCATTAGCTAAAGTAAACTGCTGTGGTAAACGTGTTTGCGACTTCTGTTGAATATTATCGGTTGTGGTGTCTAAAGATGGTAGATACTTCATCACCTCCGATGATGTTACAGATGAGTCGCCAGTGAGATTTTCTTGTGTACGTTGTGTTGGCTTTTTGTTGCCAACTTCTTTGGTGCTGGTAGATATCGTTGGTTGAAAAATACCTACTTTCCGGTGAGATTTTGGTAAATATTTTTGAATTACCCGTACTACATCTGCTGAAGTTACTTGTCTAATTGCCGATAAATAATAATCTGTAAAGCGATAATCACCAACAGTTGTCTCATCATTGCCCAACTGCATGGCTTGATCAGTGATAGTCCGGTTACTCAAAATGATGGCAGCTTCTAACTGTCTTTTAGCTCTAGCTAATTCTTCTGCTTTTATACCTGTGCGGGCAAGATTAGCGATCGCTTTATTCAATACCGAGTCAACTTTACCTATATCTTGGTCTGGATCTGCCGTCACCAACAACTCATACCAACCAGCCCGTTGCAAACCACCAACAGAAGCTTCTACTTCACTGGCTAAACCCGATTCTATCAATGCTTTATATAGTCGAGAATTGCGCCCCTCCGTCAAGATGTAATCTACCACCTCTAAGGCAGGCATATCCGGGTGACTCGCTGGCGGTAGGGGGTAAATCACTTGTAAAAGTCCCGCCGCGCCTGGTTCTCGTAGAACTATAGGATTTTTGACTGTTGACTGTTGACTGTTGACTATTGACTGTTGACTATTGACTTTTGCCTGTTGACGCTGAGGAATACCGCCAAATATCTCTTTTACCGTTGCCAAGGTTTCTTCTGCTTGGCAATCGCCAACAATTACTAACACGGCATTTTCGGGACTGTAAAAGTTTTTATAGTATTTTTGTACTTGCTCAACTGGAAATTTTTCTACATCTGCCTTAGTCCCACCTACAGGTAACCCATAAGGATGATTAGGAAACACCGCCTGCATAACCGCTCGATTGAGGCGATATTCTGGACTATTTTCATAACCCTGTAATTCGGAAATGACTACACGCTTTTCACTGGCTAATTTGTCAGCATCGATGAGGGCGTTTTGCATTCTGTCTGCTTCCAAGACTAGCAACGCTTTGAGCTTATCTCGTTCTACTGTGCCGTAATATGCTGTTTGGTCATAACTGGTGAAGGCGTTGGAGTCACTACCTAAAGCACTAAATAAACGTCCAAATTGAATAGGACGGCTTTTTGTGCCTTTAAACATCATGTGTTCTAATTGATGGGCGATGCCGTTGACACCTGGTTCTTCATGACTTGAGCCAAACTTGTACCATACCTGTACACTTACAACAGGTACAGTCGGTACTTCCTTGATGAATACGGTCAAACCATTGTCCAAAACTGTTTTGTGGACGTTTTCTGTGACTCGGAATTGATGGTGATTGTTCGCCACTAATGTTGCTTGGGAATTGACTCGACTCAATGTAGTTTTGTATTGACTTTCAGCAGGGTTATTACTGAAAAATAATACTGTAACTAAAGAAACACTCAACAATAACACATAAAAACGGTATCGATACCAGATAGATAATGCAGACATTTATTTGGTAGATGTGTTGAGTTTATATACTTTTATGTACAGAACTAGTTTAATCCTTTTATGCGTATGTTAGTTGAGCTACATCACTTTGTATATAAAGTTACACTATAAAATCAGTTAAGTTTCGCTAAAACTCGAATAAATTCCAATGGCAATCCATCAGTGTCAGCTATAAAAGCCACTTCAAAAATGCGATCGCCTATTTGTTGTTGTGTCGGTTCTAAAAGTATCTGCAAGGGAGGTAATTCTGCTACCAGTGACACACGTTCTTGTAAAGCTGTCAACCAGTTAGGCAAGTCTGGGGTAGTCTCAGTTAAATCAAATGACAAGTGATAATAACCCACATAATGCTCATCTGCAAAAGCATCTGGGGCTGGTTTTGGTTCAGGAATTTGGATCAGTTCAATTCTGCCGCCCAGTCCTTCCATCCAGCAAGCTAGGGTATAGCCTGTAGTGAAGCGTTCACAGACCGTAAATCCTAGTATTTCATAAAAGGCGATCGCGCGATGGATATTCGCAGTCCGAATAGAGGCGTGGTGCATGAATCAATTCAAAATTCAAAATTCAAAATTCAAAATTAAATACAGCCACCCACAAGGGGGAGCCATTCTCATGGGCGGTGAGTGCAGCCATTCGCCCACCAGGGGTGAGGTTTTGTTTCCCGTAGGGTACATAGCTTTTTCCTATAAAGTTTTCGCTTGTAGTGGTCAGTAGTCAGTTGTGGATAACTACTGACCACTGACCACTGACTCTTATTCAAATAATCGGAAATAAGGGTAGCGCACAGGAACACCCGGTTCTTTATCCAAATCAAAATTAATCACTTCCCAACAAGGATCATCAGTTGATTCGGGACTGAATTCCACAGGTAAGCCGTATAGTCTCGCCGATGAGGTTTCCGGCTGTCCAGAACGCCAAGGTGTACTGCGTTCTAAATAACCACTCATCAATTCCTGATAACGCTTGGCGATAACTACCCTTGTAGCTCTGTAGCCTTGGGTATATAGCTTATCTAAAGCTTCGTGGATTTCAAAGCGAATGCCATCGGGATGAGTATGCTGTCGATACCATTCGTTATTCCATCTCCGCCAATGGCGACCAGACTGTAGATGAACTAGCTCTCCCGTTTTGGGATTAGCTTCAAAAGCGCCATGACGAGGACACAAATAGGTATCAGTCAGTGTCAGCGCCGGAATGGTTTGGCGACAATGGGGACACTGAATATCAGGGCCAAATATAGGGTACTGCAAGGCTGGATTCATCATGAAGTGCGTACAAACATAATTTCGTATTCACCAGCACCAGTGGGTTGAATTTTACACTTCGGCTCCACCATACTGGGGGAATTGTTCGTTGCTGCAAGTATACGGTATTGCAGCCAGAACAATTTTCACCGTTGTCTTCCTCAATTTGGAGGTGAGACTCTGTGATATTCTGGTTTTGCAACCAGCCTCCAAGGGTGGAGTTATTCCAGTGTTCCTGGGTACCATATTCATATTCTATCGTGTCTACCAATTCTTACTGGCCTTCTCCCGATTTTTCTCAAGCCGCCTTCATCGCCGCTAATGCTGTTGTTATGGGTTCAGTCAAAATAGCAGCAGGAGCAAGCATTTGGTACGGAGCAGTAGTGAGGGCAGATGTAGAAAGCATTGACATTGGTGAATGCACAAATATTCAAGATGGAGCCATTTTACACGGTGATCCTGGTTTGCCAACAGTACTAGAAGATCATGTCACTGTCGGACATCGAGCAGTCATTCACTCCGCCCATATTGAACGCGGTAGTTTGATTGGCATTGGCGCAGTAATTTTAGATGGAGTCCGAGTAGGTGCTGGTAGCATCATAGGTGCTGGATCGATAGTAACTAAGAATATACCCCCCTTATCTCTGGTTGTGGGTGTTCCCGGTAAAGTTTTACGTCCCATTACCCCAGAAGAAGCCGCAGACCTGATTCAACACGCCGAACGTTATAAAAAGTTAGCATTAGTCCATGCTGGCAAGGGTAGTGATATTGGGTTTTATCCGCAAGAGTAAAGCCGGGAGCAGGGAGCAGGGGAGGCAGGGGTGCAGGGGAGGCAAAGAGGAATAACTATGGACTATGGACTATGGACAAATTTAACCTTTCTTTACAAATTTATGTAGAAAAATTGCCCACTTCAGCTAAAAATAAAAATGAGGACAGTTGACAAAAATTTAATTTCTACGTGATAGAGGGGTTTAGATATGGATATTGATTTTCGTGTAGCGATCGTTTTAGCGCCAATTGCCGTTGCTGCTGGCTGGGCTGCTTTTAATATTGGTGCTGCTGCTATCAGACAAGTTCAAAACTTTTTGAACAGAGAAGCTTAAATCTCGGTTAAAAATTTTAACTTTGCACCGACTGTTCTCTTTACAGAGACAGTCGGTTTTAGTATGGGGATTAGAGAGATGAGTAAATAAATCAATAAAAACCTTATTCCCAATTACCTATTACCCATTCCGTGAATATCAATTCCCTACTGCAACCATTTCACCATTTCGGCGTTAACCTGGGACTTTCCCGGATTATCAAATTGCTGGACAACCTTGGCAATCCTCATGAGCGAGTTCCCATAATTCATGTTGCTGGTACAAATGGCAAAGGTTCTGTTTGTGCTTATTTGTCTTCCGTGCTGACTGAGGCTGGTTATCGTACAGGGCGCTATACTTCGCCCCATTTAGTTGATTGGCCAGAGCGTATTTGCCTGAATGAACAGCAAATTTCTCATAACGAATTGTGTCAATTACTTTTAAGAGTTCAAGCGGCTATTTGCCTTGATGATGAGTATCCGACTCTATTTGAAGTCATTACCGCCGCCGCTTGGTTATATTTTGCTCAGCAACAAGTTGATGTGGCGGTGGTAGAAGTAGGATTGGGTGGACGGTTGGATGCTACTAATGTAATTGCTGATCCTTTGGTGACAGTGATAACTTCCATCAGTCGGGAACATTGGCAACAATTGGGGCCGACTGTGGCTGATATTGCTGGGGAAAAAGCGGGGATTCTTAAGCCTGGATGTCCGGCTGTGGTGGGGATGTTGCCACCGGATGCAGAAAAAGTGGTGCGATCGCGCGCTCAAGAATTACAATGTCCTTTAATTCTGCCTCAACCTGCTCGTCAAATCTCTCCCCAACTAGCAGAATATCAAAGTATTCAAAATACAAAAACAATTACATATCCTCTACCTTTACAAGGACAAATTCAACTCAATAATTCTGCTTTGGCACTAGCAGCTTTAGAAATTTTGCAACAAAAAGGCTGGCAGATTTCTGAAGAAGAAATTATTAATGGCATGGCAAAAACTAAATGGCCAGGTCGAATGCAATGGATTAATTGGAAAAATCACAAATTACTAATTGATGGCGCTCATAATCCGGCATCTGCTCAAGTGTTACGAAACTATGTAGATACCCTAAATACCCCATCAGTAACTTGGGTTATGGGAATGTTATCTACAAAAGACCACGCCGATATTTTTCAAGTTTTATTACGACCAAATGACCAATTATATTTAGTTCCAGTACCAGATAATAATTCAGCCGATACAGAGTATTTAGGGAAATTAGCTTGTGATATTTGTCCAGAATTAAGTACTTATCAAACTTGTCCAGATTTAAAACTAGCCTTGGAGACTGCATTTAACTCAACAGATAATTTGGTAGTTTTGTGCGGTTCTTTATACTTAATTGGTTACTTTTTAAAGAGCTTGTAAGTTGCTATTAGAGACTAACTCTTCTATGATTATCAGGTTATTTATATCTGTTTATTCATATCAGTCATTTTACTAGCTTTTACAAGTACGCTTTAAAGAATTTCCATTTATTTTCTTATACATTGAAGTACACACACTATTTTATTTGTTGTTATACAAATTTAAAAAAGAATACGACGGATAAATACGGACGTACCCTGATTCTGTTTGGCATTCATAATTTTGAATTTGTATTATATTTACTCAGAAATCGTATATTTTCCGCAAGTGGATACTCCACAAAGATGTTTACCCTAAAACATTTTAAGTATTAATAATTATTATACTTAGTTGACTTGTACTGACAAATTTTTGTATGTAAAATGGGGTGAATTTAATTAATTCTATTTCCAAGGAATAAGAATGAAGCAAATTAAGAAGTTTGTTAAGAATGTTATTCAGCAAATTTTTCGTTTCATGGGTTTTTATCTAAGTCCATTGCATAATACTCCTTTTGGCGTAGAGTGGGGGCAAGATATTAACTATTTACTAGATGGCAAAAATTTGGAATTAGTAATAGATGTTGGGGCTAATATTGGGCAGACTGTGTATGAAGTTTTAAGGTATTTTCCACAGAGTCGTATTTATTGCTTTGAGCCTGTTCCTTCTACTTTCAACCGACTAAATGAAGAGGTAGGTGTATTTTCCAATGTATATCCTTATAATATGGCTCTTGGAGATAAGCCGTCTACACTTTCAATGATTGCAGAACCTTTTGCACAAAAAAATACTCTAGTTTTTGATGTTGAAAAGACCAAGAACAATAACATCGAAGTAGTTGATGTCAAAGTAGATACACTTGATCAATTCTGCTTAACCAATAATATCGACAAAATCAGCTTGTTAAAAGTTGATACAGAGGGCTACGAGATGAAAGTTTTAAAGGGGGCAGAACAGTTACTTTCCTCAGGTTGCATTGATTATATTCTTATAGAGTGTGACTTTTTGAAGCGAGCCGATCAACCCCACGGTGACTTTATTGAGATCCTGAAGTATCTACAATCTTTTCAATACAATGTAGTTTCTTTTTACACAGGTGGAGTTGATCATCTAGGCTGGATATGGGGAGATGTACTTTTCCGCAAAATAAGTAATGATGAGACGGTTTTTGCTATGTCACCATTTCCTAGACAACAAGTTTCAATTGGGTAGTTGTGAAGGTTAAATTTCCTGTTAAGGTGATGTTTTAAAAGTCATTATTTATAGATGGGTTAATTGGTATCAATAAATTCATAAATCATAACTAATCACTTTTAAAACAACCTTTAAGCCTCTTGGGGTTTACGGAGTAAACCCCAAATCATTACTTGACTTTTATGACTATTACTACAATGTAATACTAGGGAATAGGAGAAATTTAGCAATTAGCAATAATTACGAGTTGCGTCGTAAGCTATTACAAATTATTCATCTAATCCCTAACGATTATTCCACTCCTGCGACGCATCCTCTACAGCTTTATCTACCGTTTTTTCCCCTAACATTGCAGCTTGTAAGTTGTCATAAATCGCCTTTTGTAGCTTCTTAATATCCTTTAAAGCCGGGGTGAGAATTTCTGCTTGTTGTAATTGCTGCGCGCTGACAACTCGCGCTTTTTCTACTGTGGAAGCATCAGCCGGAATATCTTTAAAATAACTATCAGCTAGTGCTTTAGTTGTGGATGGTAAAACATTTGCAGCTTTAGCAAAAGCTAATTGATTTTCGTCATTGGTGACAAATAAAGCAAATTTCACCGCCGCATCTGGTTGTTTTGTATCGCGGGGAACGACGATATTCATCACAGCTACATTTTTCTTACCTGTATCGCCAGTGAGTTGGGGAGCGATCGCCGAAGCTTGAGCAATTTTTGGGGCGTTGGTGGCGATCGTTTTCAGAAATTCAGGCCCAGAAGCTAGAAAGGCCGTTTCTCCAGATTGATATAAATCAATTGCGTGGCGATGTCCTTGAGTTAGTGCTTCTTTTGGTAATAAGCCTTTTTTGTAAAGGTCTACCCAATACTGAAACGCGGCTTTTCCTTGGGGTGAATTAAAAGCAGCTTTGCCTTCAGTATCTACTAGGGTTGCTCCCATCTGTACAAAAGACTGTAAGACTTCACCGGAATCTTGCGGTACAAACGTCACAAAAAACGCGTATTTCCCTGTCTTATCTTTAATTTGTTGCGCCGCTTGTGCTAATTCTGCGTAAGTAGCAGGTGGTTTACTGATACCTGCCTGTTTTAATAAATCAGTGTTATAAATGGTTAGCCTCGTTGTGAGGTACCAAGGAACGCCAAAACTTTTGCCATTCAGAGTACTGGCTTTCCAAATGTTCGGAAGATAGGAGGAACGTGCTTCCTGCGGGACTTTTGTATTCAAATCTAACCAGGCATTTCGTCCTGCTAGTTGAGAAGCAAAATCTGGATTGAGGTTAACAACATCAGGTGGCGTTTTCGCGGAGACAGCTGTTAAAATTTTGTTCTCCATTGCCGCCCAGGGTACATCTACCCAGTTCACCTTTATACCCGGATTTTGGGTTTCAAAATTCGCAATCAGACTTTGGAAGTAGTTATTAAATTGAGGTTGGAGTTGCATAGTCCAAAACTCAATATTTGCTGTTCCCGAAGCAGTTTGCTGTGTATTTGTATTAACGTTTCCTGTGCTGCAACTGACCATCCAACTGGTGATTAAACCCAGCATTGCACAAGCAATAAATTTTTTTAATTTTTGCAATTGAATCATCTTACCAGTATTTTTACGCTTGATCAGGGACAAAAGCTTATGCAGAATTGTCGAGATTATAGGCTAAATAAAACCGCGTTGCGGAGTCATTAGTCTTTAGTCATTAGTCATTAGTAAACCATATCAACTTAGGCATTAGCCCTAAAGCAATATATATACTCAAAAAACTCATAACTAATGACCACTTAAGTCAATTTTAAATTTTCACTTTAGCAGTTTGGCGGGCATAAATGTGGTGAAAAGTTTCAGTAGTCTGTTTGGCAAATCTCATAGAGGGGTGGGTGTAGAAATTGCACCAGAACGGGTGAATGTAGTTCAAATACGCAAGCAGCGCCAAGGCTTGAAACTTGAATCTTTAACATCAGTTCCAGTTCCGGAGGGGATTGTCACTGATGGTCAAATCACCGATCCTCCAGCGATGGCGCAATTAATTCAGCAGGCGCTGGCTGAAAGCAAAATCAAAAAAGTATCTCGTGTGGCTACTGGTGTACCCGGACGAGATTCCATTGTCCGCATCATACCCGTACCATCAGAGTTGGATGACAAAGAATTACGGGATATGGTGTTAAATCACGAAGCCGGGTTGTATTTACCCTATCCTCGTGAAGAAGCTGATGTAGATTATCAGAAACTTGGGTACTTTGTGGATGAGGATGGCATTGAAAAAGTACGGGTGCTGTTAGTTGCTACCCGCAAGGAGGTGACAGATACATATATTAGTACTTTTGAGCAGGCAGGCTTACAAATTGGTGTTTTAGAAATTAACAGTTTTGCACTAATTCGGACAATTCGTGATCAACTGCGGCAATTTGGGCCAGAAGAAGCAACGGTACTAGTTGATATAGAGTTCGACAGTACAGAAATTGCGATCATCATTAATGGCGTACCACAATTTTCCCGTACTGTCCCCATTGGCACTTATCAAATGCAAATGGCATTTGCTAGAGCTATGAGTTTGCCCACTTCCAGAGATATGGAAATGTTACAGGGATTGGTGATTCCTGTAAATTCCGTAGAGAGCGATAAAACGGGAATGACGGAAACCGACCCCGGTATTGCTGGCGTATTGCGAATCCTGGGAGAACTAACAGATGAGCTACGCCGTTCTATTGATTTTTACTTAAATCAGAGTGAAAACGTAGAAATAGCCCAGATTTTATTGGGTGGGCCTGGTGGCGGACTAGAACAACTTCATGAGTTTTTTACTCAGCGTTTAAGTATTCCTACCAGTCAAATCGATCCTATAGGGTCTTTGTCCTTGCAAGTTGATGAAGAAAAATATCCCTCTACACAACGTTCTGGCTTAGGAATAGTCCTTGGTTTAGGAATGAGGGAGGTATGATACCAATTCAAAATTAGATCGGATTCCTATAGAAAAGTCGGGTTTGATGAGGATTTCCGGTTTTCAGTCTGTGTCCCTGTTTTGGAGAATTGGTATAAGAGAATGTATGGATTAGATATTAATTTTCTCAAAGACCGCCCAGCTTACCAGTCAAATAACAAGTCCGAGAAAAAACCGGGTATTAAATTGCCATCTGGGAGCTTATTACCCATGTATTTGGGCGTTGGCGTAGGTCTTTGTTTTCCGATATTTGTCGGTGGTGGGTTGTTATTTTTACAGGCGAAAACTGCGGAATTAGAGCAGGCGATCGCCCTACTGGATGAAGAAAGTAAGAAGCTGGATGCAGAAATCGCCAGCATTACCAAAATCAAGGAACAGACTGGCGCTGTCAAAGCCGACACCCAAAGTTTGGTGATGGTGTTTGACCAGATTCGTCCTTGGTCAGCAATGTTAGAAGATTTGCGCGATCGCATTCCCGCAAGTGTGCAGATTGAAACCGTTAGACAAACACCACCTACACCCCCAGCCGCAGGACAGCCTGCTGGTAATCCAGCCGGTGGGATAGAAATTACTGGCTTGGCTCGTTCCTTTAACGATGTCAATGACTTCTTATTACTCTTACAGCAATCCCGTTTTTTGAAGTCTGCTGACAGCAAAATTATCACAGCCAGCCTAGTAGATGCACCAGTACAAACTGGTGGTAGCAACAGTGCGGGAATTAAACCACCCCAAGTAGTTAAATACACTATTCAATCCAGCCTCAGTGATGTTCCAGCCTCTGAATTAATTCGGGAGTTAGAACAAAAAGGCACTGTCGGACTGGTGACTCGGATTCGAGCTATGCAACAAACAGGAGTCATTACAAGATGACGCTGAGCGAAGATTTAAATTTTGCCGAACAGGCTGCTGATGTAGAAGCGGCCGCATCAAATTATCCCGTTGTCTTTGGTATTAGTTTCACACCTAAAATCATTGGCATTCTCGTAGGTGTAGTGGGTCTAGCTGGTGCTTTGTATATGCTCCTGAATATGGTTATGCCAGCTTGGGATACCTATCAGCAGAAGCAAACTCAAAGTGCCGAATTAGAAGGTCAAGTATTGCAAAAGAAAACCACTGTTAAACAAAAGGGCAAAATCACAGAAGAACTAGCCCAAGCTCAACAGCAAAGACAACAGGTTCTAGCTTTATTTGCTGATGAAAAAACCTTAGATACCATGCTGCTGGATCTAAATCGCTTAGTAGAAGCCGGCAACGCTAAAACTCCTCTCAATGCGGTGAGAGCTAAACTACAAAAATTTGTGCCAGCTATCCAAAAACCAGAGCCTGTTAATGATGGGTCGCTAGGAACAGCAGTTGACGGTAAACTGAAACGCTCTAGCGTTAATGTCGAAATTATCGGCACTTATGAACAAACACAATCGATTATTCGTAATATAGAACGTTTACAGCCTTTATTAATAGTTAAAGACTATCAATCAACATTAGCTAATGTACAGGCTACTGATAGGTCAGGCAAACCCACACGCAGGTTAGGCCCAGCACCAATTACCACATCTTTTCAACTGCAAGCATTAATGCCCTTAAGTCCTGAAGAGGCTGCGGCTGCTCAGGCTCCGCCCAAGAAGTAGAGGGGCAGGGAGCAGGGGGCAGGGAGCAGGGGGAGAAATCTTATTCAATACTCTCTACTCAGCAGTTTTTACTTCGATATTTTTAGTTACAAGACTTTATTAGGTGAGGAATGAACTGTGAAACACGTTCATGGTAATGGATTAGTTTTAGGTGCTGCTGCTTTTGTATTTTTGGCAGCACAGCCTGTGTGGGCGCAAACCACACAAATTACAGAAGTCAAGCTAAATCCAGGCAATGGTGGACTTAGCGTTGTTTTAAAAACTTCTGCCGGTTCTCGTCCACAAGTTTTTACAACAAAAAGAGGTAAAGCTTTAGTTGCAGATGTTATTAATACGCAACTACGGCTTCCACAAGGTAATAACTTTCGCCAAGATAAACCTGCGGCGGGAATTGCCTCCGTTGAGGTGGTGCAACTAGATGCTAATAGTATCCGCGTCATCGTGACTGGTGATACTGATGCACCAGTTAGCCAACCTGTCACCCGTCAACAAGATGGCATCACCCTCAGCTTAACGCCATCATCAGGCACCACAGCATCAGCGCCAGTCACCCCCAGACCACCTGTATCTACAACACCGCCAGCTGCTACCCCAGCACAAACAGGAGCCGTCCCCAATGTGCTTGTACCTAATCCAGTAGTAACAATTGATGGCAAACCAGCCCAGCCTGCTGGCCCTGGTCAACCACTAAGCCAAGCGCCGCCGTTCTTACCTAGAGCCGTTGCCCCTCCTGTTGGGGATATTGCCATTTCTGCGACTGATGCTTCGCCCAGTACGATAGATTTAGGTACTCAGGAACGTGTGCCTCGTCTGGTGTTGCGGGATGCACCAGTTAGGGAAGTTTTATCATTACTGGCTCGTGCTGCCAATCTAAACTTAGCTTATATAAGTGATGGAGCTGGTGGGACACCTGGGGCTGGAGGTCAAGCCATTTCTCAAACAATTTCACTAGATATAGAAAATGAGCCAGTGCAAGATGTGTTTAACTATGTCTTGCGTCTGAGTGGTTTAGAAGCTAACCGGAGCAATAGAACGATTTTTGTTGGGCCGAAATTACCTAACTCTACTCGTGATGTGGTGATGCGTAACCTGCGGCTTAATCAGGTAACTGTAGGGGTTGCTTTAAATTTCTTGGTTGGCTTGGGGGCTGAAAGTGCCATTAGCCGTGAACGACTGGTTACTAGTGTTAATGCTGTACCTGTAGGCGGTGCAGCTAATGCCGCAGTCACACAAACTCAAACTACTACAGAAAGCAGAATAGAGACTCAAAGAGTTGATTTTCAAGATTCCAAGCCTTTATTAAGAGGTTTACAAGCATTAGGGGATGAGCGTACTAATTCTGTGACTTTGATTGGACCACCCAAGCAAATAGAGATGGCAATAGCTCAACTAACTCAACTGGATATCCGTCGTCGTCAAGTGGTAGTAAACGTCAAAATTGTTGATGTCAACCTTTTAAATCTTCAAGACACAAACGCGAGTTTTTCTTTTGGACTTGGTAACAACTACTTCACAAGTGATGGCGGTGCAGCAACTCTAAATTTTGGTGGTTCTAGACCAGCGACTAGTTCCGAAGTTGCAAACAGTTTGACTGGTACACCGACTATTGAAAATCCTATTACAGGAACGCCTTTTCTTAACCCCAACAGTAGCGTTTCTATTCCAGGAACTACTCCAGGTACAGTAGTAGTAGACGCAAACGGCAACATTACTAGAGTTGCAAATCCTGGAAGTGGCTCTTTTTATCAACCGATTGCTCCTAGTAATACAAACCCCCTACAACCAGGTTTCTCTGATATTACTCCGGCAACTGATAACATCATTACAAGGAATGCGGATGGTACAACAACCATCACACAAGGTACCCTTGGTACAGCCACTACATCTTTACCAACTATATACCAATTCCCTAAACGTCTTCTCGCTAGTTTGCAGGCTCAGGTACAAAATGGCAACGCCAAAGTTTTGACTGATCCGACTTTGATTGTACAGGAAGGTCAACAGGCTGTAGTAAAACTAACTACAGAAGTGTTTGGAGGGTTTGAAGAGTCAGGGCAAAGTTCATCCACAGGATCAAATACTCAATCTTCCTCTACCAAAAAACCTATTATCAAAGAAGCTGGTCTAAGCCTTAATGTGAAAGTTGAGCGTATTGATGATAATGGTTTTGTTTCTCTGTCCGTTGCACCAACCGTCTCTGCGCCTGGTGGTTCAACACAAACTAGTGATGGTCAGATTACCTTGTTATCAGCTAGAAGTCTTCAATCTGGTTTAATCCGTCTGCGAGATGGTCAAACATTAATTCTCAGTGGCATTATTCAAGAATCAGATAGATCAACTGTATCCAAGCTTCCTATCTTAGGTGATCTTCCGTTGATTGGTTCACTATTTAGAAAAACCAACAGAACCAATGAGCGTAGAGAGGTAATTGTACTTCTGACACCTCAGGTTATGGATGACTCTCAAAACTCTTCTTACGGCTACAACTACAGTCCTAGCCCAGAAGTACGTCAATTGCTTGAGCGTCGTGGTTTAAATACTCCCAGGCGGTAAGATAGTGTACCAATTCGTAATTTCCAATGCTACCTGAGGCTTTGGCGAATTGGTATTCGTAATATAATTTCAATTTCTAGACTAGCCACAAGCTTTTGAGCTCTGTGGTATCTTTTTTTGATTTGAACAAAGACTATAGGGATATCACGATTTCAGCAGCTTGGTCTGGTGCATGACGAGGGCGAAGATGTAAGGTGATTTCCGTATCGAGTCGCTTGAGGAAAATTAGGAGTTTGCCCTCGCTAAACCGTTGAAATTCTCCTTTCATTAGATGAGATACTTCTGACTGGGGAATACTAAGAATTTCACTGATTTCACGCTGTTTCAGATTGCGTTGTTTCAAGAG
Source organism: Trichormus variabilis 0441 (assembly GCF_009856605.1). NCBI lineage: Bacteria > Bacillati > Cyanobacteriota > Cyanophyceae > Nostocales > Nostocaceae > Trichormus > Trichormus variabilis. The sequence continues at coordinate 5,912,240 of NZ_CP047242.1, forward strand.
GCGGAGTACCTGAATCCCTATTTTGCCCCGCGTAAAAAGTTCCGAAGCATTCGACAAACCGAGGTCAGCGAATACGTTACCACTGCTTTCTTCAAAAACTGGTTCCTGTGTCATTCTTGCTTCTCTCTTGCTACTGCGTCTTTATAGCGTTGTTTGATCAGATCAACATCAGCTAGTGGAGTTTTAATCCCCTGCTTTGATTTCTTTTGAAAAGCGTGCAGGACATAAATTTTCTCCCCAATCTTTACTGCGTAGACTGCTCTGTAAGTATCGGTGTCGTATCGTTTGACGATTTCATACACGCCACTTCCAACCCCTTTAAAAGGCTTGGCATCCATTGGTGTTTCCCCTGCTTGCACCAATTGCAGAGCATAACCTACTGATGCACGCACCTCTTCAGGAAATGATCGGATATTTTTGAGAGAGTCTCCCATCCAAACGAGAGGCCGTAAAGGAATTTCTGTAATATCCTCATCATCCATTTTATATGAAATTTCCTATAAATAAAACAAGTCAGACAATAGCATGAAATGTCCACCACACTATTTTTCTTGACTGTAATATTTTCATATTCACATTGAGTTGAGGAATTTGGCTTTCTACTTTTGCAATGTTTCTCTTCAAGAACTAAATTTAGACATATTAACGTTTTCGTTCAGTCCGCGAATCAGACGAGATAGTTCACGAATAATATTTACGGCGATTTCGGGAGTCTCTTCAATGGCATCATATAGTTGCTCTTGGGTTAATTCCAAAAATTCGCAAGGTTCTATGGTCGTTACAGAGGCGGAACGGGGTTGAGTGTCAAATACTGCCATTTCCCCAAAGTATTTTCCCTGGTCTACTTCTGCTAGTTGTTTATCGCCAATATGAACTTTGACTCTACCAGACACAATAATATATAGCGATCGCCCCTCTTCCCCTTGTCTAAAAATTGTATGATTGGCGGGAAATTGCAATTCGTGCATTACTGAGGTTAGCCGCACAATAAAGTCATCCCGCAATTCTTTAAAAATCGGGACTCGTCGCACAAATAATAAACGGTCAACGCTACTAAGCATAGTTAATGGTCATTGGTCAGTTGTCAGTTGTCGTTTGTATGCAATATACTTTGACCTCTCTCCAAACCTCTCTCCTACAAGGCTACTGTGTATACACAAGTCTGATCAACCTTGCCCCATAACGTTTTGATCCCCCTAAATCCCCCTTTTTAAGGGGGACTTTGATTCTTGTTCCCCCTTTTTTAAGGGGAGCCAGCGCGGTCTTGGGGTCTCCCCAAGTGGAGCGACTGGCGTGGGCTAGGGGGGATCAAACCACATTTTGTACCCAGCACAAAGATGTGTGTACACCTTGGACTCAACTGCAAACCTTTATAGTCAATAGTTTTCTCCTACCCCCTCCTGCCTAAGCCAGTATAAGCTAAAGATTAATTTAAGCCAGCAGCATAATTACCAGGGAAATTCATAATAAAGAGGAAGGTAAAGGAAAAAGTCCTGATTACCTATGCCCAGAGTATTTAATTTAGCTGCCCAAGAATGTTTTGGAAATGGTGCTTTCGACTCTCAATAGTCTTTGTAGGACTTTGGCTACTCTTGGATTTGAGTTCCCGCTTGGGGGCAGAGATTTTTTGGTTTCAAGAGGTTGGCTATCTGCAAGTATTTCTCCTGCGGCTGGCGAGTCGTGGGGCTTTATGGGTGGTTGCTGTGGGTGTAACTGCTGTCTATCTGTGGGGAAATTTAACTTTGGCGCAACGGCTAAAGTATCCCCGGTCTTTGAAGATTGCGGAGGTTAGGCGAGAAGAAGCAGAGTTGAGTGTGGGTCTGAAAAACTTTCTCAGTCCTCAATATTCTCTGTTAAATGCGCCTAAAATTCATGATGCTGGCCACTTAAAACCTTTCAGATTGCGTTGGCTGCTACCCTTGACTGTGGTCTTCAGCTTATTGGCAGGGTTAATTTTAGTTCACTATGGAAAAATAGCTCTTGCTTACTGGTATCCAGCTTTTAACAAGAATAGTTTACCGATAATTACTCCATTTCGTTTAGAAACTATCTGGGAACTGGGCAGGCAGGTTTTTTCCCAAGTTTTATATCTGGGTCTCATTGTCGGCGTAGCGATCGCTATTCTTATTTACTCACAATTTTTCCTCAGGGCGATCGCTGTTATTCTCAGTGTTGTGTTTGGGACAATTCTTTTTCACAACTGGGCTAAGGTTTTACAGTATTTCTCCCCTACACCCTTCAACAGCACTGACCCTTTATTTGGGAAAGATATCAGCTTTTATATATTTTCCCTGCCATTGTGGGAATTGCTAGAACTGTGGTTAATGGGGATGTTTTTGTATGGCTTTATTGCTGTAACTCTTACCTATCTCCTCTCAGCTGACAGTCTCAGTCAAGGAATTTTCCCTGGTTTTTCACCCCAACAGCAACGCCATCTCTACGGTATGGCTGGCTTATTAATGTTGATGGTGGCTTTCAGTTATTGGCTGAGTCGTTATGAGTTGGTTTATTCGCCTCGCGGGGTGAGTTATGGCGCTAGTTACACGGATGTGGTCGTACAGTTACCCATTTATAACATCTTGTGTGTTCTGGGATTAGCGATCGCATTTTACCTGTTGTGGCGGACAATTTTCTGGCGCGCTAAATCTCAGTATCGCCAATTTGTCTTTTACGGATTGGGTGTTTATTTGTTTGTGGTCGTAGCGGCTGGGTCTGTTTTACCTACAGTAGTCCAGTATTTGATTGTTCAACCTAACGAATTACAACGGGAACAACCATACATTCAACGTACAATTGCCTTGACTAGGCAAGCATTTAGTTTAGAAACAATTGATGCTAGAACTTTTAACCCCCAAGGAAATTTAACTACAGCCGCTATCCAAGCTAATGATTTGACGATTCGTAACATTCGTCTGTGGGATAAGCGACCACTGTTAGAAACTAACCGCCAACTGCAACAATTCCGCCCTTACTATCGCTTCCCTGACGCAGATATCGACCGCTACACCTTAGAAGCGGAAGCAGCCGCAAATAGACCAGTAAACCCTAACCAGTTGCCAGCACCAACAGAACGACGACAGGTATTAATTGCACCCAGGGAACTAGATTACAGTGCAGTCCCAGAGCAGGCGCAAACATGGATCAACCAGCATTTAATTTATACTCACGGTTACGGGTTTACCATGAGTCCGGTCAATACGGCTGGGCCTGGTGGACTACCAGAATATTTTGTCAAAGATATTGCTGGAAGTAACGAAGGCGCACTTTCTACTTCCAGTGAAGCAGTTCGTGACAGCATTCCTATTGGGCAACCCCGACTTTATTACGGTGAAATTACCAATACTTATGTAATGACTGGTACAAAGGTGAGGGAGTTAGACTATCCCAGTGGTAGTGATAATGCGTACAATGCTTATGATGGTTTGGGTGGTGTCATTATAGGCAATGGTTGGCGACGGGGACTATTTGCCATGTATTTAAAAGATTGGCAAATGTTGTTTACGCAGGACTTTTTACCAGAGACAAAGGTATTATTTCGCCGGGATGTCAAGCAGAGAATTCAGGCGATCGCACCTTTTTTAAAATTTGATAGTGACCCCTATTTAGTTGCGGCTGATGGTAGTCCAGCATTTCCAGGGCAGAATAATTACTTGTATTGGATTGTCGATGCTTACACGACGAGCGATCGCTATCCCTACTCAGACCCCGATAATAATGGCATAAATTACATTCGTAACTCTGTCAAAGTAGTTATTGATGCTTACAACGGCAGTGTAAAATTTTACATTGCAGATGCGACAGATCCCATCATTGCTACTTGGTCAGCTATATTTCCCCAGATGTTTCAGCCATTGAGTGATATGCCAGTTACTCTCCGCAGCCATATCCGCTATCCATTAGATTACTTTGGCATCCAATCAGAGCGGTTAATGACCTATCACATGACTGACACCCAAGTATTTTACAACCGAGAAGACCAATGGCAAATCCCCAATGAAATTTATGGCAGTGAAAGCCGTCCAGTAGAACCTTATTATTTGATTACTAGTTTACCTACCGTCCCCTTTGAAGAATTTCTTCTCCTGCTACCTTATACCCCCAAACAACGGACTAACTTAATTGCTTGGTTAGCCGCGCGATCTGATGGTGAGAACTACGGTAAATTGTTACTGTATAACTTTCCTAAGGAACGGCTTGTATTCGGGCCAGAGCAAATAGAAGCACGTATTAACCAAGACCCAGTAATTTCCCAGCAAATTTCCTTATGGAATCGTCAGGGTTCGAGGGCAATTCAGGGGAATTTGTTAGTAATTCCCATCGAACAATCTCTGTTATATGTGGAGCCAATTTACCTGGAAGCAACACAAAATAGCTTACCAACTCTCGTGCGGGTAGTCGTAGCTTACGAAAACCGTATTGTCATGGCACAGACCTTGGAACAAGCTTTACAGGCTATCTTTCAGCCAGAAGTCACACCAGCACCAGCAATTATTCGTCCTTTCGAGGAAGTTACTCCACCAGGTTAAGTTGATTTTTCAAAATGCCAATTCTAAAGAAAACCTTAAGTATATGTACTCATATATCTTTTGAGAGAAGTTAAAGAATATTAACTTTTGTAAAAATCAAATGATTAGCCTCTTTCTACCTAAATCTACAAAATCAGCTCTTTAGAGTCTTCATGCTCATGCAAGGCAAATTTTTTATGTCACAGGAAGAAAAGGAGAAGCTATTTCACACCCAGTTAGTCAAGTACGGTGTGAGATATGAAAAAGCGGCAAGAGTGGCGAGCATTTTAGCTTCTGGGAAATCTGAGGAAGTTTTTTCCGAAGAAGAAAAACAACTCGTAACCGAAGTGTGTCAACAGTGGCTAATAGGACACAAACGCCATAAGCAGATCGTTTCTTCATTGACAAGAATCAAAAGTTAGTTATCGAACAATTAGGTTTAAAACCCCGGACTTCCAGAATCTGATAGAGAATATTGGACTGCCTTACCAACTTGGTAGCTCCGCCACCTTCAAGATGTGGGAGTGTCAAGAGCTGCACAGTTAGAAACGTGACACAATTAAAAATATGCTGCACCTTATTATTGGGCGGCTTTTACGATGCAGGGGGAGTGGAGGTGATAACTTGGGAACGGGGAAACAGTGTGGAGGCTGTTGACTGTTGACCGTTGACTACTGACTAATGACTAATGACTAACTTCACTTCTCGGATGCAGGCGGTACAGTCGCCGATTATTCCTGTGGTTGGGGAATTAATTCAAAATTCGCCAGGGACTATTTCTTTGGGACAGGGTGTGGTTTCTTATAGTCCGCCACCAGAAGCTATTGAGCTTTTGCCGAAATTTTTGGCTGACCCTGCTAATAATTTATATAAAGCTGTGGAGGGTATTCCTCCTTTGTTGAATGCGTTGACAGACAAATTGTCTACGTTCAACAAGATGGAAATCACGACAGATAACTGTATTGTGGTGACGGCGGGAAGCAATATGGCGTTTATGAACGCTATTTTGGCGATTACTTCTCCTGGTGATGAAATTATTCTCAATACGCCTTACTACTTCAACCACGAAATGGCGATCGCAATGGCTGGTTGTCGTGCAGTGTTGGTGGAAACCGATGAAAATTACCAACTGCGTCCAGAGGCGATCGCTCAAGCTATTACCCCAAAAACCCGCGCGGTGGTCACAATCTCCCCCAATAATCCGACAGGTGTTGTCTATTGTGAAGATTTATTACGTAATGTAAACCAAATTTGCGCTAATTGTGGCATCTATCACATTAGTGATGAGGCTTATGAATACTTTACTTACGATGGTGTAAAGCACGTTTCTCCAGCCTCATTTGCTGGGAGTAGTGAGTATACAATTTCCCTTTATAGTCTTTCTAAAGCTTACGGGTTTGCCAGTTGGCGAATTGGCTATATGGTGATTCCCAAACATCTGCTTGTCGCCATTAAAAAAGTCCAAGATACGATTTTGATTTGTCCGCCTGTGGTTTCTCAGTATGCAGCTTTGGGAGCATTGCAAGCAAAACCAGAATATTTACAAGATCATATTCAGGCGATCGCTCAAGTGAGGAAAATAGTATTCGACTACCTCAACCAACTCCAAGGCTTATGTACTATTACTCCCGCCGATGGTGCTTTCTATGTTTTCCTGAAAGTGCACACTCAAATAGATGCTTTTACACTAGTCAAACAACTAATTCAAGAATATAAAGTGGCTGTAATTCCCGGTACAACTTTTGGCATGGAAAGTGGTTGTTATCTGCGGGTTGCTTACGGTGCGTTGCAAAAAGATACAGTCCAAGAAGGTATTGAAAGGTTAGTACAAGGATTGAAAACAATTTTATATCCAGAAAAATGAGATAATAATTTTTAGAATCCATCAATCAGCAGTCAGAATCAATAAGACTTTGATATTACAGCTTATACCGTTTCTTGATGTAGCTTGCCTAGCGTAGCCATAGATGCACTTTATTCTGTACTGTAGAGACGTTGCATGCAACGTCTCTACATCATTTATTTGAGGCAGCTTCATATTAATTTGGTATTAGTGCTTTGAATAAAATTAAAGCTACTATGATTTGCTAATTTTTCAGTCATGATAAATTTGCACTACTGATTTTTGATTTTTTGCCAATAAATTGGGTATTTAATATTAAGTTTGTTATGTCCATATTCAATAAAATCATCGAAATAGAAACAGAACCAGGAATTAATATTTACAACATCACAAACTATCTCAAGGATTTTTTAGCTACTACTGCCATTCAAAATGGGCAAATTTTAGTATTTTCACAACATACAACTACAGCTTTAGCTATTAATGAAGATGAAGTGAGATTATTAGAAGATATAAAAGTATTCTTGCGAAAAATAGCACCTGAATCAGAACGTTACCTGCACAATGATTTACATTTAAGAGTTGTGCCAGAAGATGAACCAATGAATGCTCATTCTCATTTGATGGCAATGATGTTAACAACTAGCGAAGTTGTCCCCGTAATAGAGGGAAAATTAGCTTTAGGAACTTGGCAATCTGTATTGTTTTTCGATTTAGATGGCCCCCGTAAAAGAAATGTGTTGCTACAAATTTCTGGGGAATAACTCCACGGACAAATCATTTAATACATGGGTGAGAAATATACAAAAAAAATAGTACTTAAGTACTGTTTTTAGGGCTGTTGGTGTGGAAATACATGACTTAGCAGCAAAACTTAACACAGATGCAAGTAGATACTATTTTCCACAGGTATCCGCCCTTTGGTAGACTTGAAAACTGAAATGGCTAGAAAAAACGACGGAAAGTCAAGCAGTTGAGAGGGCGACTTTGTGGAAAATACACTTGGATTAGAGATTATTGAGGTAGTTGAGCAAGCCGCGATCGCATCCGCAAAGTGGATGGGTAAAGGCGAAAAGAATACTGCTGACCAAGTAGCAGTAGAAGCAATGCGGGAGCGCATGAACAAAATTTATATGCGCGGTCGCATCGTAATTGGGGAAGGGGAACGGGACGACGCGCCCATGTTGTATATCGGCGAAGAAGTTGGTATCTGTACCCAACCAAATGCTGACCAATTATGTAACCCCGATGAATTAGTAGAAATTGACATCGCTGTTGACCCCTGCGAAGGTACAAACCTCGTAGCTTATGGTCAACCCGGCTCAATGGCGGTTCTGGCTATTTCTGAGAAAGGTGGATTATTCGCTGCGCCTGACTTCTACATGAAGAAATTAGCAGCGCCTCCAGCAGCTAAAGGCAAAGTAGACATTAACAAGTCAGCTACGGAAAACCTCAAGATTCTTTCTGAGTGTCTAGACCGTGCTATTGACGAACTTGTAGTAGTCGTCATGAAACGCGATCGCCACCAGGGTTTAATCAAAGAAATCCGCGACGCAGGTGCAAGAGTACAGCTGATTTCTGACGGTGACGTAGGCGCAGCAATATCTTGTGGATTTGCTGGTACTAACATCCATGCACTCATGGGTATCGGTGCTGCACCTGAAGGTGTCATTTCCGCAGCTGCTATGCGTGCTTTGGGCGGACACTTCCAAGGTCAATTGATCTACGATCCAGAAGTAGTAAAAACAGGCTTGATTGGGGAAAGCAAGGAAGCCAACCTTGAGCGTTTAAGCTCTATGGGTATCAATGACCCTGATAAGGTTTACGACGCTCATGAACTCGCATCCGGAGAAACAGTTCTCTTCGCAGCTTGCGGTATCACCTCTGGTAATCTCATGCAAGGTGTACGCTTCTTCCACGGCGGTGCTAGAACTCAAAGTTTGGTTATTTCCAGCCAGTCACAAACTGCTCGTTTTGTGGACACAATTCACATGGCTGGACAGCCCAAGACTGTGCAACTGCACTAGTAATTAGGGAACGGGGATTAGGGACTGGGGAGCAGGGGAAGCAGGGGGAGCAGGGGAAGCAGGGGGAGCAGGGGGAGCAGGGGGAGCAGGGGGGAAATTTCATCCCCAGTACCCAATCCCCATTACCCAATCCCCAGTACCCAATCCCCAATCCCCAATCCCCAATCCCCAGTACCCAATCCCCAATCCCCAATCATTAAATAACCCATTACTAATTACCGATAAGAAATGAATATTGCAGTGGTGGGGTTAAGCCATAAAACAGCCCCAGTTGAAATTCGGGAAAAGCTGAGTATTCCAGAACCACAGACAGAAAGTGCGATCGCACAACTTACCAGCTATCCTCATATTGATGAAGTCGCCATTCTCAGCACCTGTAACCGTCTAGAAATTTACATCGTTGCTGGTGAAACAGATCACGGTATTCGAGAAGTAACTCAGTTTCTTTCCGAACACAGTAAATTGCCAGTGCATTCCTTACGTCAACACTTATTTGTGTTGCTACATGAAGACGCAGTTATGCACATCATGCGAGTGGCGGCTGGATTGGATAGCCTCGTATTAGGCGAAGGTCAAATTCTGGCTCAGGTGAAAAATACTCACAAACTGGGGCAGCAATATAACGGTATAAAAACAATTTTGAATCGATTATTTAAACAAGCACTAACAGCAGGTAAGCGAGTCCGCACGGAAACCAGCATTGGTACTGGTGCAGTTTCCATTAGTTCCGCAGCTGTGGAGTTAGCGCAGATAAAAGCCGAAAATTTAGCAGCTTGCCGAGTCACAATTCTTGGTGCTGGTAAAATGTCACGGCTGTTAGTACAACACCTTGTTTCTAAAGGTGCTACACAAATCAGTATTGTCAATCGTTCACGAGAACGCGCCCAAGAATTAGCGAAGCAATTTTCAGAACACCCCATTCGCACTCATTTGCTTCCAGAAATGATGACAGTCATTGCTGAAAGCCATTTGGTGTTTACAAGCACCTCTGCAACAGAGCCAATACTTGATCGGGCTAAGTTAGAAATGGTTCTAGCACCAAACCAGCCCCTCATGTTATTTGATATTTCCGTACCACGCAACGTCCATACAGACGTGAATGAACTGGCAAACGTCCAGGCTTTCAACGTGGATGATTTGAAGGCGGTGGTAGCCCAAAACTACGAAAGCCGTAGGAAGATGGCTCAAGAGGCGGAACGGCTTTTAGAAGAAGAAATTGAGGCTTTTGATATTTGGTGGCGCAGTTTAGAAACTGTGTCTACAATCAGCAGTCTGCGGAGTAAAATCGAAACTATCCGCGAACAGGAATTAGAGAAAGCCTTATCAAGATTGGGTTCAGAGTTCGGCGACAAACATCAAGAGGTGATTGAAGCCTTAACAAGAGGTATTGTTAATAAAATTTTACATGACCCGATGGTGCAATTGCGCGCGCAGCAAGATGTTGAAGCCAGAAGGCGTTGTATGCAAACCCTACAAATGTTGTTTAACCTAGATGTGGGTGAGCAGTTTAGTTAATTAGGGGTATAGGGGTATAGGGGTGTAAGGGTATAGGGGAAAGAGTAAAACTAAATTCTTCCCTCACACCCTCACACCCTTCTAAATCTCCTCTGGATTTATACCGTCTACCAAATGCTGCTAAAGTATCAGGTGCTTGCTTAATATTAGGATTACCTGCAACTGGATACCAAAATAAATCTCCGGCTATAAATACATCTGGTTGTGTTGCAAATAAAATTTCTAAATTTTCTTTTATTGTTACTATCCAGCGAAATTGCTTGGTATTATCCGCCATCGGTTGTCCGTCGCTTTCGGGGTAGATGACCTCAGATGCGGTATTGGGAGTAATCACCATAACGCTACACCTCCACTCTTGGTCTTTTTCATAGTTTAGTTGGTGGAGATGGTACTTTTCTCATTATTAATGGTATTTTTGTACTATAAATAAATGAGCGATCGCCACACGATATTATCATCTATGGCGATCGCTCAAACTTATTGCCTAAAAACTCACAAATACCGTGTTCTAGCTCGGTAATCTAATAGCGCACCCTGACTAACTACTGTGCGTCCATTGCTTTTGTGAGTGGGGATTTGTCCTTTTTGCAGAGCCATATACAGAGAACTTTGATCCATTCCTAAGAATCGAGCGGCTTGGACAAGCGAAGTACCTTGTCTAGCCATACTGCGATTCCTTCTTTTCCGGCGTGACAGAAATCTCAACATAGCAAAATGTAAAGAACAACTTAAGAAAACTCAACTTTTTGCAGAACGAATCGCAAAATTAACATTAATTCAAAAATCACCAAAGCAGAGCTTGCGCTGCATCAGACGAGGGCAGCATCAGTAATTCGATCTAGCTCTAATTAGATTGTGATCGAATTAAGTATAACAAATTATGAAACAAGAGCAATTTCAGACCCTACTGCAATTTTTTAAGGTGTTGGCTGACGAAAGCCGATTAAAGATTCTAGGGATTCTAGCAAATCAGGAATGCAGCGTCGAAGAATTAGCAGCGTTTATGCAGCTCAAAGAGCCAACAGTTTCCCACCATTTGGCGAGACTCAAGGAGCTAAACTTAGTAACAATGCGCCCAGAGGGTAATAGTCGCATATATCAGTTAGATAATGAAGTTTTGCAAAGCATCAGCAAGGAAATTCTTTCTCCAGAAAAGATAGCCTCCCTAATAGAGGACGTAGATACTGAAGCCTGGGAAAGCAAAATCTTAAAAAATTATTTAGAGATAAGCCCAAACAGCACTGAAGGAGCGCAACGGATTAAAGAAATTCCTGCTAGCCGTAAAAAGCGCCTAGTTATTCTCAAGTGGTTGGTAAACAAATTTGAGTTAGGCATCAATTATTCAGAAAATGAAGTGAATAATATTCTTAATCGCTACCATCCCGATTACGCCACTTTACGACGAGAGTTGGTTAGTTACAAATTAATGCAGCGAGAAAACGGGGTTTACTGGCGGTTAACAGAAATGTAGGTCAATATGGGTGAGATTGCAATTACTTAACTAAAGTAACCTATCGTATATCCTGTTAAACAGATCGAAATAGAGAACAGGGGTATTTTGACTATGGCAAATCCGAGTTGTTCGTTGTGGATTTTTGTGGCGCGGCCGGATACATCTTTCCTTTTACAGACAATTCCTCATTTAGTAAAAGTGCATAACTTTCCTTTTGATGAGAAGGTTTTAGCAGTTGATACAGCTCCACTGATGGGAGACAAAGTGACTCGTCCCCACATCGGTACAATGGAAGAACTCCGCGAGTGTACAGAGAAGTTATTACAAGCAGGTGTTGTGGATCGAGTCGTTGATATAAATTACGATGCAAATTACCACAATGAAGTTTATCGAAAACATTTTGGTACACCGATTCGCTTCACTCATAACTATAAAGGTTATCCCATTTTAGGTTCTATATTTAGTATCGAAGAATGTAAAAGTGACTATATGCTGCACTTCGATAGTGATATGTTGATGTTTCAACAACCCAATCACAATTGGATTGCAGAAGCTGTTAAATTAATGGAAGAAAATCCGAAAATGATGTTTGTGCGCCCACTTGCTGGCCCGCCCACAAATCAGCCAAAATCAGAGCCTTTTGATACTTTTAAAACCTTTGGTAGCAGAGTTTATTTAATAGATTGTAAGCGATTTGATAAATTTCTTCCCATCCCTGTGCTTTGGCGTTCATACAACACAAAATGGATGAACGACTTACCTACATCATTAAAAACTATTCTTAGCAATTTTACAGGTAAAGGTAAGTTAGATTCTTGGGAAATTATGGTGACTCAAAAACTAGAACAGACCGATTATTTCCGGGCTAACTTAACTAACCCTGCCGCTTGGACACTACACCCAAAAGATAGAAGCCAAGCATTTCTTCAAGCTTTACCTAACATGATCGCCAGAATTGAAGCAGGCGATTTTCCTCAGCAGCAAGCCGGGGAGTATGACTTGATTCCGCAAGCTTGGTATTAAGGGTAATGGGTAATGGGTAATGGGTAATGAGAAACTATTCATAAAGTAAATATTAAGTAGGGGAGGCAAAAAGCGGTGTAGATGTTCTTCCCGCTTTATTGCCGTTGTGTTACGGCTATGAAAGGATTTGAGACCCAGAGACAAGAAAATTCAGCCGTAACGCACCATCCATGAGGCGGTGCGTTAGGCGCGAGGATAGTTATTTTGTGACCAATCATTAGGGAAATCAGCGCCTAACACAACGCCAGTTGCTACAACGGAGGGAACCTCCGCAACGCACTGGCTCCCCTACAAAAATTTTATTTTTGCTTTATAAATAACCTCTGAGTAATGAGTAATGAAAAAGAATTTCATTGCTCCCCAATCCCCAATCCCCAATCCCCAATTTATAAACTATTTACCTAAATACGCCTCTAAAACTTGAGAATTAGTTTGGATTTCAGCTGGAGTTCCGTCAGCTAAATTCTGTCCTTCAGCAAGTACCCAAACACGATCGCACAAGGACATGATCACATCCATGTTATGTTCGATAATCAAGAAGGTCATCCCATCTTGACGGTTCCAGGTGAGGATGCGATCGCAAATATCATCAATTAGTCTGGGGTTGACTCCGGCTGCTGGTTCATCCAACAAAATCAATTTGGGATTTGTCATCAAAGCCCTACCCATTTCTAGCAGTTTGCGCTGTCCCCCAGACAAACAGCCTGCATAATCATAAGCTTTTTTAGCTAAACCCACGGATTCCAGCAAAAACATTGCTTGTTCTTGCAGTTGCTTCTCTTCCTTTGCTACTACCTGGGGTTGTAACTGTACCTGCCAAAAATTCTCCCCTGTTTGCTTTTGGGCGGCTAGCAGCATATTTTCTAACACCGATAGCTTGGAGAGAGTCCGGGCTACCTGAAAAGTCCGTACCATTCCCTGTTGGGCGATTTGGTGCGGTTGTAACTGTTGGATGGGTTCGCCATCAAAAATTACACGTCCTTTATCTGGGCGGATAAAGTTTGAAAGTAGGTTAAATAAGGTAGTTTTCCCAGCACCATTGGGGCCAATCAAGCCAGTGATGCTGCCTTGTGCAACTTCAATTCTCGCTTCTTGAACAGCTTTGATACCGCCAAAACTCTTGCAGAGTCCGCTAGCTGCTAATAGGGGGAGTGGGGGTGACTGGTTATTTACCAAGGGTGAGTTCCTCCTTTTTCCCTAAGATACCTTGAGGCCGCCAAATCATCAGCACCATCAAAATTAAACCAATACACATGATGCGGAATGCACCCAGACGCGCCTCATCAAGGGGGATAATTTTCGGTAAAACCTCACGAGTAATGGCATCGTAAGCGAAGTAAATTACAGCACCCAAAATTGTGCCGATATTATTACCAGAGCCGCCTAAAATTACCATAATCCAGGAGTCAAAAGTTAGCTGTGGTTGGAAGTTATCAGGATAAATGGCGCTGAGTTGCCAAGCGAAGAAAGCCCCAGCTACACCAGCGATCGCCCCACCCAACATGAGAGACTGGAGTTTATACCAAAAGACATTCTTACCCATCGCTTTAGGTATTTCTTCATCTTCGCGGATAGCTTTTAGCACACGACCCCAAGGCGATCGCACTAAATATTCCAAACGCCAAAAGACAAACGCCAATACCAACAGCGACACCAGCATTAAACCGGCTTTGGGGATGTAGTTATAGAGTGTGATTACCCCAGAAATATAAATGGCTGTTGCCAATAACCCTAAAATAATTCCTACACCGAAACGGGAAGCAATCTCTTGCTTACTACTTGTTTTATCAGTCGAATTAGTAAGCTGTAATTTCTGGGCGTTCCGAATCCAGCGCCATAACGAAAACACAGTCACAGCAAACAGCAGCGTTAAAATTCCAATCATCAACAGGCGGAAAAACAAATTTGGCTCTGTAGATAAAGGTATAGGATAACTCTGTACCCCAAAGGCTCCAGATACCCAGGTATTACCTACTGGTAAATCTTGGTTATTCACCACTAAGCGAATCAGTTCTCCCGTTCCAATGGTGACAATGGCTAAATAATCTTCCCGCAGACGCAAAGTAGCAAAACCAATCACCAATCCCAACAAAGCGGCGAAAATTGCTCCAAAAATAGCTGAAATAAATAACGGCACACCCTTGAGGCTTAACAATACAGTAGTGTAAGCCCCCAAAGTCATAAAAGCGATATGACCAAAGTTAATTAGCCCCGTAAAACCCCACTGTAAATTCAGTCCCAAGCTAAACAGGGCAAATGTTGCCGTAGAAATTGCTAAAAAAATTAAATATTCAATCATTCGTTAGTTGTCAGTTGTCAGTTGTCAGTTGTCAGTCGCTTTTCTCCTCTATTCGTCTCAATCTCAAGGAGTTCTTTAATTTTGAATTTTGTTGGCGTAGCCTTCCCGTAGGGTATTTTGAATTTTGAATTGATTTGTTCCCGACATTCTATCTCGACCCGACTGACTTATTGCCGTTCGCCCTGGGTCATTTTTGGGAACAATACCTTAGTGTTTTGGGTAATGCCAAGAATGTATGAACTTACTGAGAATTAGAATCCATCACTTAATTGAGCAGTTAAGCGATGAAGAACTGGAAAACGTTTGGCTGGATATGCACGCTTTGCATTGTGACTTTTATATGTTAAAAGCCATACAACAAGTTAAGCGATCGCAGCAACCGTGGGATATTTTAACTCAGGAAGAAGCAATACGGATGTTGATGTTTGTATAAAGGGTACTGGGGATTGGGGATTGGGGACTGGGGATGGAATTTACCCCCTACTTCCCCCGCTCCCCCTGCTTCCCCTACTTCCCCTGCTCCCCCATCTCTCTCAAGGTGACTTCAGTGAGTCTGGAAATGCGTTATGCTAGGTCGTTTTTAGTAGACCTGAAAAGTTTAGAGCCTGCTGCCTATCAGCGAGTGTATGATTTTATTTTTTCTGATTTTTCCCAAAAGTTGTCTTTGCATGGTCTTCCAGAATTGAGACAACTGGATGATGAAGGTATATTTCATCGGTTTACGATAGATAATTATTTAGTTGGTATAGAAATTAGGGGTGAAATTGTAAAATTTCTCCGGGTCATACCTATGCCGGATGTTTGAGGTGAAGAAATTTTCAACACTTAAAACTGTATAAGACTAAGCAGGGGTGGCTCTAACCTTACATTACACTTGTTTTTGAAGGACACTTTACTAGAGATTTCCCTATGGATGCGAAGGCACTTTGGCAACGATACCAAGAATGGTTATATTTCCACGAGGGATTAGGACTGTATCTAGATGTCAGTCGGATGCGTTTTGATGATGCCTTCGTGAAGTCGTTGCTGCCGAAATTTGACAAAGCATTTGCGGATATGGCGGAATTAGAAAAGGGTGCGATCGCCAATCCTGATGAGAACCGCATGGTGGGACACTATTGGCTACGGAACCCAGACTTAGCGCCCACGCCAGAAATAGCCCAAGAAATTGTTCAAACCTTGGAACAAATTGAAGCTTTTGCGGAAAAAATCCAAACAGGTGCTATTCATCCTCCCAAAGCCAACCGCTTCACAGATATTATTTCTATTGGGATTGGTGGTTCTGCCCTCGGCCCCCAGTTTGTCGCTGAAGCCCTCGCCCCAGAATTTCCACCCCTAAAAATTCACTTTATCGACAATACCGACCCCGCCGGCATTGACAAGATTCTCACCCACCTGCGGAATAATCTTGCCAGCACCCTGGTTTTAGTCATCTCCAAATCTGGAGGTACACCAGAACCCCGCAACGGCATGATAGAAGTTAAAAAAGCCTACGCTGGACAAAATTTAGATTTTGCCCAGTATGCAGTAGCTATTACTAGTACTGGTAGCAACCTAGACAAAGTAGCCCAAGCAGAAGGTTGGCTAGCAACATTTCCCATGTATGACTGGGTGGGTGGACGTACCTCGGAAATGTCTTCTGTAGGGCTAGTTCCTGCGGCATTACAAGGCATTGATGTCCGTGCCATGCTAGAAGGTGCAAAAGAAATGGATGACGCTACACGCGTCCCAGAAGTGAAAAACAACCCTGCGGCTTTACTGGCTTTGTCTTGGTACTACTCTGGTAACGGCAAGGGTGAAAAAGATATGGTTGTTTTACCCTATAAAGACAGCTTGCTGCTATTCAGCCGTTATTTGCAACAGCTAGTCATGGAATCTTTGGGTAAAGAAAAAGACTTAGACGGTAAAACTGTCTATCAGGGTATCGCCGTTTATGGTAACAAAGGCTCAACAGACCAACACGCTTACGTCCAGCAGTTACGTGAAGGTG
Source organism: Trichormus variabilis 0441 (assembly GCF_009856605.1). NCBI lineage: Bacteria > Bacillati > Cyanobacteriota > Cyanophyceae > Nostocales > Nostocaceae > Trichormus > Trichormus variabilis. The sequence continues at coordinate 5,928,895 of NZ_CP047242.1, forward strand.
TACCGAATTTCTTTGCTACCTTAATCGAAGTTTTGGAAGACCGTAACGGCGCATCTCCAGAAATAGACCCTGGTGTAACATCGGGTGATTATCTGTCTGGTTTTCTGCTAGGAACCCGCCAAGCTTTGTATGAAAATCAACGCGATTCCATTACAGTGACGATTCCCCAAGTTAACGCCCGTACCGTTGGGGCGTTAATTGCTTTGTATGAACGTACTGTTGGTTTATATGCGAGTTTGGTCAACATTAACGCCTACCATCAACCAGGGGTAGAAGCTGGTAAAAAAGCTGCTGCTGTGATTCTGGATCTACAAACAAAAGTAGTAGGATTACTCCAAAAGGAGAAAACAGCCCTTTCTTTAGAGCAAATTGCTGAGAAAATAGGTGCAGCCGACCAAGTTGAAGCAATTTACAAGATTTTGCGTCACCTCCAAGCTAATCAACGCGGCGTTGTCTTCCAAGGAAATTTGGGACAACCAAGCAGCTTGAAAGTGTCTATTAGCTGATAACTTTCCGTAAAATACCCAACTCTTTGGGGACTGGGGACTGGGGACTGGGGACTGGGGACTGGGTAATAGGCAAAAGTCAGAAGAAAAAATCTTTTACCTTTTGACTTTTGACTTTTTGTCCCCAATCCCCTACTTCATATCGTAACCAAACAAATTAGGGTCGACTTCCCCTAATTGCAAGTCGGCTAAACCATATTCAGCCCATCGTCTTTCTACCATCGCCGCTACATCTGCATCAGATTCTAAAGGTGCGCCCCATTCGTGGTCTGTTTCTGGGGGAATCTTGGTAGTTGCATCAATTCCCATCCGTCCACCCAAACCAATTTTTTCACTAGCAAAATCTAAGGTGTCAAATGGTGTATTGGGGAGAATAAATACATCTCGTGTGGGGTCAACTTTAGAACTAATTGCCCATACTACTTGACGGGGGTCACGAATATTTATGTCTTTATCAACGACAATAACAAATTTGGTGTAAGTGAATTGGGGTAAAGCACTCCAAAAGGCTAAGGCTGCCCTTCTTGCTTGTCCGGGGTATGCTTTATCAATGGAAATAATCGCCGCTTTGTAACTCAAGGCTTCCATTGGCAGGAAAAAATCAACAATTTCTGATACCTGTTGCCGTAGAATTGGAGTATAAATGCGATTGAGTGCGATCGCCATCATCGCTTCTTCTTTGGGTGGACGACCGCTAAATGTGGTCAAATAAATCGGGTCTTTGCGGTGGGTCATGCACTGGAAGCGAATCAAGGGAGAATCTTCTACACCACCGTAATAGCCCATGTGGTCGCCAAAGGGGCCGTCTGGTAACACTTCCCCTGGTGTAATAGTTCCTTCTAGGACAAATTCGGAATCTGCGGGAACTTCTAAATCTACAGTTTTACATTTGGCTAACTGCACACCAGAACCGCCATATAGTCCAGCAAACAGCCATTCAGATAAATCTACGGGAATGGGTGTGGCAGCTGCCATGATAATTAAAGGATCTACACCAAGGGCGATCGCAATCTCTAATTTTTTACCACGTTCAGCAGCTTTGCGTAAATGTCTCGCCCCACCCCGCACTGATAGCCAGTGTACGGTCATCGTATTCTTGGATTGTAGTTGTAAGCGATACACTCCTACATTTGGCGTGCCTGTCTCACAATCCTTTGTAATCACTAGTCCCAAGGTAATAATCTTCCCTGCATCACCAGGGTAAGGACGTATTAAAGGTAACGTATTTAAATTTAGCTCATCACCTTGAACTACTACTTGCTGACAAGCCGGAAAAAAATCCCGTCCCGGTTTCGCTTTCAACACATCAAACAGCACTTTACCAAAATCTATCGCCTGAGAAATTTTCTTAGGGGGTTTTGGTTGTTGCAACATACTCAGCTTTTTACCCAGAGTCTCTAATTCTTGGGGATGCTGCATATTCATCGCCCAGCATATCCTCTCCACCGTTCCCATCAAATTGACCGCTACCGGGAAGGATGCTCCTTTGACATTTTCAAATAATAAGCCCGGCCCACCTTTTTGCAGCATTCGGTTAGAAATTTCCGCAATTTCTAAATTTGGGTCAACTAAAGCAGAAATTCGCTGTAATTGTCCTCTTTCTTCTAAAATTTTAATGAATCCCCGTAAATCTCTGGCCATAGTAAAACTAAATAATTAAGAAATGTGAAGCGCCTTCTTATATTATTAGCCATTGCTGCCCTGTTGTATGGAAAATGGGAATTGGGGATTGGGGATTAGTTTACACTCCATTCAGCAACGCCAACCTCAAATCATCCCTCCATAATGCAACGCCGAAAATGAAAGTGAGAGCGATCGCTAAGATGATAAAAGATTCACTCGCTCTCTAATCCAACACCATGACTACAACAGCAGTCAATCCCTATCTAGAGGGTAATTTTGCACCTGTCCACGAAGAAATTACCACTGACACCTTAAAAGTTATCGGCGAACTTCCCCCTGATTTATCAGGGATGTTTATCCGCAACGGCCCGAACCCTCAATGGACACCCATCGGACAATATCACTGGTTTGATGGTGATGGGATGTTACACGGTGTCAGAATTAGTAATGGTAAAGCTACTTATCGCAATCGCTACGTCCGCACTCAAAGATGGCAAATTGAACATGAGGCGGGTCAAGCCATCTGGACAGGATTTATGGAACCACCCCAGCCAGAACTCCCCAGTAGAAACACTGGAAATACTGCCCTTATCTGGCACGCGGGACAACTATTAGCATTATGGGAAGGCGGCGCGCCCCATGCAATTCAAGTTCCTGATTTAGAAACTATTGGTGAGTACACCTACAATAACCAGCTAAGTTCTGCTTTTACCGCCCATCCTAAGGTAGACCCAGCAACAGGGGAAATGATGTTTTTCGGCTACTCATTTGCACCACCATATCTGCATTACAGCGTGGTTTCCGCCACCGGGGAATTGGTGAGAACAATACCTATAGATTTACCAATGGGGGTGATGATGCACGACTTTGCTATCACTGCCAACTACACAATTTTTATGGATTTGCCCTTGACCTTTAGTGTAGAACGGATGCAACGGGGAGAACCTATGCTAATGTTTGAGAGCGATCGCCCTAGTCGCTTTGGTATTCTACCTCGTCATGGTGACAATAGTCATATTCGCTGGTTTACAGCTCCATCTTGCTACGTTTTCCACACTCTCAACGCCTACGAGGACAAAGACGAAGTAGTACTTTTTGCCTGTCCCATGCGTTCCACCACCGTCCTAGCTTCCCCAGATTCCCAAACAGACCCAGAAGCAGACATTCCCCGTTTACATCGTTGGCGCTTTAACCTCAAAACTGGGAAAGTACATGAAGAAATGCTGGATGATGTCGCCTCAGAATTTCCCCGTATCAATGAAAATTTCTTAGGACAAGCAACGAAATATGGCTACACTAGTCGGTTAGCAAAAGGTTCTATACCTTTGTTTGAGGGTTTAATTAAATACGACCTCAGCAATGCTAAGTCCCAAAATTATGAATATGGACAAGGACGTTATGGGAGTGAAGCTGTTTTTGTACCTCGTCCTGGTGCAACAGTTGAAGATGATGGTTGGTTAATCACTTACGTTTATGATATTGGTGAGGATAGTTCTGAATTAGTTGTCATAAATGCCCAAGATATTAATAGTGAACCGATAGCGCGAGTGCTACTTCCCCAACGAGTACCTTACGGTTTTCATGGTATCTGGGTTACTGAAGAACAGTTGAATTTTGGAAGAATATAATTACAGGTAGCTTTGCTACCTTTAAAGCTTTTCATCTGTGCGCGCAACGAAAATAGGTAGACTCGATAATATTAAAACTAGGTGTTTAAATGACAATTACAACTACAGAAACTACTAGTTTAAAAGAGTTTTTAAAACTCCCATACATAGATGAGTCACCAGCATGGGAGTATATTAACAGTCAAGTGATTCAAAAACCTATGCCAGGGGGAAAACATAGCCTTTTGCAGAAACGTTTAGTTGCAGTAATTGATACAGCAGGGACTGATTATGAAGCTTTTCCGGAATTGCGTTGTACCTGTGATAATCGTTCAGTAGTTGCAGATGTGGCTGTAGTTGCTACAAATCAAATACCATTAGATGATAGTGGAGATATAATTAGCACTGGCATCAACTTCGCACCAAATTGGGTAATTGAAATCCTCTCCCCTGACCAAAGCCAAACTAGAGTAACTGGCAATATTTTACACTGTATAAAAAATGGTACTCAACTAGGATGGTTAATAGATCCTAGTGAACGTTCAATTATTGTTTATCAGCCGGCAAATCTGCCTGATTTATTATTTGGCGAAGATGTGTTACCTGTATTAGAAGGTATAAATCTGACGATTACTGTTAATCAAATATTTGCTTGGTTGCAACGAAGAGATAAATAAAAAGGCGTTGATTTAGTTGAGTAATGCGATTAATTTGACAACTCTTTCTTTAATCTCATCACGCACACGGCGAAAAGCTTCTATTGATTTTCCTTGAGGATCATCAAGTTGCCAATCTTCAAATATATCTCGTAATATCCAAGCTTCTGGTAAATTCACACCACAACCACATAAGGAAATTACGGCATCATACTCTTCTGGATGGAAATTTTCTAAAGGCTTAGAAGTCTGGCTACTAATATCAATCCCAATTTCTGACATGACTTCTACTGTAAATGGATCTATCTGACTAACTGCTAAACCTGCACTAGTCACAGCGATATTATCTTTACCTAATATTTTAGTAAAGCCCTCTGCCATTTGCGATCGCCGGGAATTATGCTTACATACAAACATGACTTTTTTCATGATTTCTCCCTCTTACAGAAGATAAACAGAAACCCTTTGACGCTATCTCAGTGAAAAGAAGTGATACAGCGTGGATCTCGTAATGTTGCCTTTTCCGGCTGGCGCGGGAACCAAGATGCTGTGCGTTTGCATAACTCGACTAACATCAACATAACGGGAACTTCAATTAAAACACCCACCACTGTGGCGAGTGCAGCGCCAGAGTTCAAACCAAACAGCATCACGGCTGTAGCGATCGCCACTTCAAAATGATTGCTAGCTCCAATTAAGGCGGCTGGCGCAGCGTCTTCGTAAGCAAGATTGAGCTTCAAAGCTGCTACATAAGTGATTAAAAAGATAAAATTAGTTTGAATAAATAGTGGTACAGCAATCAATAAAATATGTAGGGGATTCTTAACTATTAATTCGCCCTTAAAAGCAAATAGCAAGATTAAAGTTAGTAGTAAAGCCGTAATAGCAATGGGACTGAGATATTTAAGAAATCGACTTTCAAACCATTCTCTACCTTTGTATTTAAAAATCCAGTAACGGCTATATATGCCAGCGATTAATGGCAACCCGACGTAAATTAGCACCGACAAAACGATAGTTTGCCACGGTACGGTTAAATCATTTGCTGCTAATAACCACCTTCCCAAAGGTGCGTACAAAAATAGCATTGCTAGAGAATTAACAGCCACCATCACCAAAGTGTGACCTTGATTCCCATAGGAAAGATAACCCCACATCAAAACCATTGCTGTACAGGGGGCAATTCCTAGTAAAATCGTCCCAGCTATGTAAGAGTTGGCGATCGCTACTTCACCACCACGAATTAATTCTGTACCTGTAATTAAGGGACGAAACAACCAGCCTAAAAAGAACTGAGAAAAAGCCACCATCGTAAATGGTTTAATTAACCAGTTCACCACCAGAGTCAGAATTACAGGTTTTGGGGTGCGGATTGCATTCATCGCTTGCGTAAAGTCTATCTTCACCATGATGGGATACATCATGAAAAACAGACATACTGCAATGGGAATTGATACTTGATAAACACTGATAGCATCTAGTTTTACCGCTAACTCTGGGAATAATCTTCCTAAAGCTATGCCGACAAAGATGCACAAAAACACCCATAATGTGAGGTATTTTTCAAAAAAGCTGAGATTACTTTTGGTTTGTTGATTCAGGCTCATCGTTTTTAATCTCCATCTCCAGCTTTCCAGGCGATCGCTTTACTTGGTTGAGGATCTGGTAATCTCAGGGAAACTATGGCTGCACCTAGTACCAAAAACGCAGATGTCCACAGACAGCCAACTAAGCCTAGCCATTGATATACCAAACCAGATAAAACTGTACCTGCTAATCTACCGCCGGAGTTCGCCATATAGTAGAAGCCGACGTTTAGGGCTACTTTGTCATCGTCGGTGAACGCCAAAACTAAGTAAGAGTGAACCGCAGAATTGAACGCAAACACCACACCAAACACGAGCAGTCCCCCAACTATGGCAAAATTAGCAGGTATACCAAACTGCAAAGCTAGGGCGATCGCAGCTGGCACAGCAGTTAGTGTCAATGTCCAAAATTGGATAGTCTTTGATTGTGGCGGACGACCAGAACCAAACCGCCTAATCAGCGATGGTGCAGACGATTGAATAATTCCATAACCAATCACCCACACCGCCAAAAATCCACCCACTTGGTAAAACGACCAACCTAAAACCTCACGCAAGAACACTGGTAACGCCACTACAAACCAGACATCCCGCGAACCAAAAAGAAAGAATCGGGCGGCTGAGAGGATATTAATCTCTGGACTTTTAGAAAACAGTTGGCTAAATTTAACTTTCTTCTTAATTTTGCCCATGCCTTTAGGCAACATTAACCCAGTAAACATCAGCAGTAACAATCCCCCTGCCATAACTAACAGGGAATTGACAAAGCCAAACAAACCTAACAAGGCGCTACCAACAAAAAAGCCTACTCCCTTGAGAGCATTTTTAGAACCCGTTAATATAGCTACCCACTTAAATAAGGAAGACTGGTCATCTTGGGGAACCACCAAGCGAATCGCACTTTTAGAACTCATCTTGGTTAAATCTTTGGCAATTCCCGAAAACGCCTGAGCTACCATCACATACATCACAGCCAACCACTGCGCCCAACTAGGATTGAGATATGCCAGCATCACTAAAGAGAAAATCTGTAAACCAATGCCGGTGTAGAGAGTAACCTTCAATCCTAATTGTGAGCCAATCCAACCGCCTAAAAAGTTGGTGACAATACCGAATATTTCGTAAAACAGGAATAAAGAGGCGATTTCTAAGGGAGTGTAGCCGATTTTATTGAAATAAAGCAGCACCAGCATTCTTAGAGCGCCATCAGTGATAGTGAAACCCCAATAGGCTAGAGTTACGAGAATATAGTTTTTGAAATTGGCTTTAGAAGCTGTAGTTGTCATGGGGATTGGGGACTGGGGACTGGGGATTGGGGAATTTACTTTTGAGCTAATACCACGTGAGTTCGATAGATTCGGAAGAACCCCTCTCCATAGCTTGCTTCCCGCAGGGTACCTCTCCCCGACGCGGGGAGAGGCTTAAAACCCTGATTGTTTGGTACTCAGTTATAGATTTTCAGCCCCTTCCCTTGTAGGGAAGGGGTTGGGGTTAGGTTCCGTCGAATTCACGTTAATACCTGATACCCAATCCCTATTTGAGACTTAATGCAACCTTACGAGCGAGTTCAACCATACGGTTGACGTAACCCCATTCGTTGTCATACCAAGCCAGAATTTTTACTTGTGTTTCGTCTACAACCATTGTGGAAAGGGCATCAATGATGGAAGAACGAGGGTCGTCTTTGTAGTCGATGGAGACTAAAGGACGTTCTTCATAGCCCAGGATGCCTTGGAGTGGTGCTTGTTCAGATGCAGCTTTGAGGAGTGCGTTAATTTCTTCGACTGTGGTTGGTCGGTTAACTTCAAACACACAGTCTGTGAGGGAAGCGTTGAGCAGTGGTACTCGCACCGCGATACCGTTGAGTTTACCTTTGAGTTCTGGGTAAATTAAGGCGATCGCTGTTGCTGATCCTGTAGTGGTGGGAATTAGTGATAAACTGGTAGCCCGTGCGCGCCGTAAATCTTTGTGGGGCGCATCGACTAGGGTTTGAGTATTGGTGTTGTCATGGATGGTGGTAATAATGCCATGTTTAATCCCCAAGCCTTCGTGAATCACTTTCACCACTGGGGCTAAACAGTTGGTTGTACAGGAAGCCGCAGTTAAAAGGTGATGCTTTTCCGGCTCATATAAATAGTCATTCACTCCCATGACAATATTTAAGGCTTCTTCCTTCACAGGTGCAGCCACAATTACCTTCTGCACTCCACGTTTGAAATAAGGGTCGAGGGTTGCAGGAGTCCGAAATTTGCCAGAACATTCTAGGACTAAATCAACACCAAAGTCTTCCCAGGGTACATCTTCCGGTTTGCCATACTCACTAAAACTCAGAGGTGTACTATCAATCAGGACGCGTTCCCCCTCTGCTTCTACTTCTGGTGTCCAGCGTCCGTGAACAGAATCAAATTTGAGCAAATGGGCTGCTGCAACTGCACCACCTTTTATTTCATTAATATGCACAAATTCCAGTTCCGGCCAACCCCATGCAGCCCGTAAAGCCAGCCGCCCCATCCTACCAAATCCGTTGATACCAACACGAATTTTCATAATTTTTCCTATTGTTATTAGTCATTGGTCATTAGTCGATAGTCCAAAACAATAACTATTGACCATTGACTATTGACTATTGACTATTGACTATTAAAATTGCTTTTGCTTGCGTAATAATTCACCAAGCGTTAAATCAAACTGAGATTTACCAGCAAATACTGTTCCTGCTTTACCTTGATTTAAGTGAACATAATTAATTTGGTAAGCTTCGCTGGATAAGGGTACATAACCCACAGCTTTGGCAGTTTTTGGCGCTTGTTTAATGTAGTAATCTGCAAACTGATAAACTGCACTTTTATTTTGGGATGACCAAGGATTGACGTAGATAAATAAAGGTCGAGAAAGGGGCTGATATTTAGATTTTTCTACTGTTTCTCGTGATGGTGTAATTGCACCTTTACCATTATCAACTGCTAATACTTTTAAGCTTTTTTGGTTTTCTTCATAATAGGCATAGCCAAAATAACCTAAAGCATTCGGGTCTTTACTAATACCTGCTACTAAAACTTCATCATCTTCGCTAGCTGTGTAGTCGTTACGGCTGGCTTTCGCCTTACCTGTGATGGCTTCTGTAAAGTAATCAAATGTCCCAGACTGTTTACCAGCACCGTATAAATTTAATGGTCTATCTGGCCAAGATGCGCGTACTTGATTCCAACGGGTGATTTTCCCTTCTGCCCCAGGTTCCCAAATCTTTTTCAGTTCGGCAACGGTAATATCTTTTGCCCAATCATTTTGGGGATTCACGGCGATAGTTAAGGCATCAAAAGCCACTGGTAATTCTATATACCTGATGCCGTTGCGGTTACAATCTGCCATCTCTGCTTGCGTAATCGGTCGAGAGGCATTATTTATATCTGTTTGCCCTGCACAAAATTTGGTAAAACCGCCACCAGTACCGGAAATATTCACTTGAACTTGGAGATTATTTTTGGAGTTTGCTTGAAACTCTTTAGCGATCGCCTGGGTAATCGGATAAACTGTACTCGAACCGTCAACTGTCACACTCGCTACTTTCGTTGAATTAGCAACTTCGGTGACTTTTGCTGAATCCTGAGTTTGAGCCGAGTTATTAGATGTAGCTGTGCAACCACTGACGACAGCAAAAATCCCCAGCGTGAGAGCCAATTTCTCTGCTGTTGTTTTCATTTACCCCACCTTTATGGTGATATTTAGGTATGTCTATATCATTTCAAAAAAAATTGATATGTCAACCAAGGTGGGGCTACTGTACACAAAAATTCATCAAAAAAAGTTGATGTATCAGTAAAGGTTATTAATTTGGGGGATTGGGGACTGGGGATTGGGGATTGGGTGAAAAACCCCTACACCCCTACACCCCTACACCCTTACACCCCTACACCCAGTCTCAACAGAAAATCTGGGTGCGTAAGTCCTATATCAGTTCTATTTGCCAAAACCTTTACCTCGGCTGGTAGAAGGAAGACAGACACAGTTTTCTAATTGAGTGAGTAAGGTTTCACGATCTAAATTTTGACCAATCAATACTAATTGGTTTTTAGGTGTGCCTTTCCATTCCTCATCATCTAAAGTAAAGCGTTTACCACATAGGTGGAAAATGTGACGTTTGGGACTTTCATCAAACCACATAATCCCCTTGGCGCGGAAAATATTTGTGGGAAGTTGGTTATCTAGAAAATATTGAAACTTGCGAATCGAAAATGGTTGATCACTTTGGAAAGATATTGAGGTGAAACCATCGTTTTCTAAATGGTCTGAGTGGTGATGATGGTGTTCGTGGTCGTGATGGTCATGACCGCAAGCTGAATGATCATGATCGTGATGGTCGTGACTGCAAGCTGAATGATCATGCTCATGGTCATGATGATCATGCTCACAAGTTGAGTGATCATGGTCGTGGTCATGGTCGTGATGGTCGTGACTATGGTCATCGGCTGCATCATAATACTTATCCGACTCAAATAGACCCACACTTAAGATTAAGGGGAGGGGAACTTGCGATCGCTTCGTTCTTAAAATCCTCGCACCTTCTTTGACTTCATTGATTTTTCTTTCCAAATCATTCAAGCTGGCTTCATCAACCAAATCTGTCTTGTTCAACAGAATGACATCACCGTAAGCGATTTGGCTGTAAGCCGCTTGTGAGTTGAATAAATCTAAACTGTAATTGGCTGCATCCACTACGGTGATAATCGAATCCAACCGGGTTAAATCCCGCAGTTCTGTACCCAAAAAAGTCAGGGCTACTGGTAAAGGGTCGGCTAGTCCAGTTGTTTCCACAACTAAATAATCTAGCTTTTCTTCCTTTTCTAAAACTTTGTATACAGCATCGACTAAATCATTATTAATAGTGCAGCAAATACAACCGTTACTCAATTCCACCATGTTCTCATCGGTGGAAACAATTAACTCGTTGTCAATGCCGATTTCTCCAAACTCATTGACCAAAACGGCGGTTTTTAAACCCTGTTGATTGCTGAGAATATGATTGAGTAAAGTTGTCTTGCCACTACCAAGAAATCCAGTAATAATTGTGACTGGCATTCCTTGTTTGGGAGCATTCATTGGTTGAGAATTATCGGTGACTGCTGATTGCATAGCAATATGGGCGCAAAATTAGAAGATACGAGAGGACTTTCAGGGCAGCTTGTTTCGAGCAGAGTGGCAAAATGGTAGCGGAGATAGTCCAGAAAACACTAGCATAGGAATGCTGGAATATTTGTCCAGCTGCTTTATCCTATTATTGCCTATCTCTTCCAAGTTACCGTGTTATGACCCTAACGATTTACAATACCCTCACCCGCCGTCAAGAACCTTTGGAAACTGTAGAGCCAGGTAAGGTTAAGATGTATTGCTGCGGCGTGACAGTTTATGATTATTGCCATTTGGGTCATGCACGTTCCTATATAGTTTGGGATACGATTCGGCGTTATTTGATTTGGCGTGGTTTTGAAGTTAAATACATCCAAAATTTTACCGATATTGACGATAAGATTCTTAACCGTGCCAAAGAACAAGGTTCAACAATGGCGGAGGTGTCAAACCGCTTTATTGATGCCTATTTTGCAGATATCCGCCGTTTAAATGTCCTGGATGCGGATGAATATCCCCGCGTCACTGAGCATATTCCCGAAATTCATCAATTAATCCAAATTCTGGAAGAAAAAGGTCTAGCTTACGCCGTTGGTGGGGATGTTTATTATCGCGTAGAACGCTTTCCCAGTTATGGCAAACTCTCTGGCCGGGAGTTGGAACAAATGCAGGCTGGTGCTAGCGGTCGGGTAGATGTGGAAGACTCCGAACCAAAAAAGCAACATCCTTTTGATTTTGCCTTGTGGAAAGCAGCAAAACCAGGGGAACCAGCGTGGGATTCTCCTTGGGGTCAAGGTCGTCCGGGATGGCATATTGAATGCTCGGCGATGATTCGTTCTAAGCTAGGGGCAACTATTGATATTCATGGTGGTGGTGGAGATTTGATTTTTCCCCACCATGAAAATGAAATTGCTCAGTCTGAAGCAGCTATGAATCAGCCATTGGCGCGTTATTGGACACATAATGGCATGGTGATGGTGAATGGTCAGAAAATGTCAAAATCTCTGGGTAATTTCATCACCATTCGAGAATTATTAGATGGGGTGGGTAGTTGGAAAGGCGACCCAGTAAACCCAATGGCTGTAAGATTGTTTGTCTTGCAGGCACATTACCGCAAGCCTCTAGATTTTACAGAAGAAGCGATCGCCAACGCCGAAAATAGCTGGAAAACCCTCAAGGAAGGTTTGCTCTTTGGCTATCAATACGGTGAAAAGCTCGGTTGGGGTCAAGAATCCGCAATTATTCCCGAACTCGCCACCCGTTTTCAAGAATTAGGCGACGATGACTTTAACTTCTCCGGTGGCTTGGCGGTACTGTTTGAATTAGCCAAAGAACTCCGCCGCGAAGGTAATATCCTCGTCCACGAAGGAACCACCAAAACCCCCAGCGATGAACTCCAACGCCAATGGAATACCCTTGTCACATTAGGTAAAGTCTTGGGTTTAGAAGCAACACCAGATGATGAAACCCTGACACAACCAGGTCTAAGTGATACAGATATTGAAGCCCTAATTGAGCAAAGACAAGCAGCCAGAAAAAACAAGAACTTTAGCGAAAGCGATCGCATCCGTAATGAACTACAAGCACAAGGTGTAACCTTAATTGATAGCCCCCAAGGTACACGTTGGCATAGGAGTTAAAGGGGACTGGGGACTGGGGACTGGGAAAGAGAAAATTCACCCAATACCTAATCCCCAATACCCAATACCTAATCCCCAATACCCAATCCCTATTCCCTAATTTTGTTATGTGGTCAGAATTAACAAAAGCGATCGCTAGTTTTAAAATACCTGCCGATTGGATCGGTATTCGGGTAGTAAAGGAAATTGCTGCTAACCATTATGTCCGTGATGGTTTACCTCAAAGCAACGGTAAATCAACCACAGTCGGAGCCATGTTAGAAGTTTTGGTGAATGGTTCCTTGGGTTATGCAGCTACCAACTCCCTAGAATTACCATCGTTGCAAGCGGCGGCTGAAATCGCCTATAAACAAGCACTAGCAGCCAGTCAGTGGGGCATATATCCTTTCCGTGAAACTGAACGCCCCAAAGTTGTGGGTGAATATAACTCCCCATTTTTAGAACCATTGGATGCTCTCAGTCCTGGGGAAATTAATGATTTGTTGGTGCGAATTTGCCACACCTTAAAAGTTGACGAAAAAATTGTCCAAACCACCGCCAGCGCCTCCACCAGTGAAAAACAGAGTTGGTTTGTCAGCAGCAACGGTTCTCAGGTATATCAAAAATTCTTGTCCATAGGTACTCATTATGGCGCGATCGCTCAAGATGGGGCGATCGTTCAACAACGTAGCAATAACGGCTGGCAAGCACACTGTTACCAAGGTGGACTAGAACTGTTAAAACAAGACCACCTATGGCAAAGAGTACAGCAAATAGGCGAACAAGCCATAGAACTCTTAACCGCCGAAGAATGTCCAAGCACCCGCACCCATTTGGTTTTAGCCCCAGACCAAATGATGTTACAAATTCATGAAAGTGTAGGACATCCCTTAGAAATTGACAGAATTTTGGGCGATGAGCGTAACTATGCTGGTGGTAGCTTTGTCAACACCAGCGATTTTGGCAAACTAGTCTATGGTTCGCCATTAATGAATATCACCTTTGACCCCACCGTTGCCGGCGAATATGCCAGCTATGGTTTTGATGATACAGGAGTAGTTGCCACAAGAGAATATGTCATCAAAGAAGGTGTATTAAAAAGGGGTCTAGGCAGTTTAGAAAGCCAAGCCAGAGCCAAAGTTCCAGGGGTAGCCTGCGCCCGCGCTTCCTCATGGAATCGACCACCAATTGACCGCATGGCAAACTTAAACTTAGAACCAGGAAACGCTTCCTTTGATGAGATTATCAGGGATATAGAACACGGCGTGTATATGGAATCTAATCGTTCCTGGTCAATAGACGATCGCCGTTATAAATTTCAGTTTGGCTGTGAGTATGCCAAACTCATTGAAAATGGTAAGCTAACCAAAACCCTTCGTAATCCTAACTATCGAGCCACAACACCAGAATTTTGGCATAGCCTAGTACAAATCAGTGACGATGCTAACTGGCAAATTTACGGTACACCTTTCTGTGGTAAAGGCGAACCAAATCAATCTATTTGGGTAGGACATGGTTCACCTGTTTGTGTATTTGCTGATGTAGAAGTTTTTGGGGGAGGATAATCAATTCAAAATTCAAAATTCAAAATTCAAAATACCCTACGGGAAGCTAAAGCTACAAAATTCAAAATTTCATGTTGCCCTCTATTCCTTTTTGATATCCATGAAAATTGAGGAAGTATCTACTTTAGAATTTAGTTTTAATCAACTATTAGAAACTCTCCTAGTTAAAAAATTAGAAAATGAACAATTCACTGTGAAACTTAGCAGTGAACGTAGTCAATTTACTCGCTTTAATCAAGCCAAAGTTCGCCAAACTGGTTTTGTGGCTGATGGTTGGATTGAACTAACTCTGATGACAGACCAGCGCAGCAGTTTTCGTCAGTTTCCTTTTACTGGAAATTGGGAGAAAGACTGGCAATCAGCATATCAAGCTTTACAAGAACTGCGGGATGAATTGCCTTTATTACCAGTTGATCCTTATCTAGTTTTACCATCAGGAAATAATACTAGTCGGGAAACCCATATAGGTAATATATTGCCAGCAGAGGCAGTAGTAACGAATGTATTAGAACAAGTTAGGGAGTTAGATTTTACTGGTATCTATGCTGGGGGTTTAGTTATCAGAGCTTATGGCGATTCTAGTGGACAAAAACATTGGTTTGCTACTGATTCCTTCACTTTAGATTATTCCTTATTTATCAGTTCTGGACAAGCTGTTAAAGGTACATTTGCTGGAAGTAATTGGGATCAAGAAGCTTATTCTGTCAAAATCAACGAAGGGAAACAGCAATTAAAACTGCTAGCAAATCGAGCTAAAGAAGTACCAAAAGGACAATACAAAACTTATTTTGCCCCGGCGGCTGTTGCTGATTTATTAAGTATGCTTTCTTGGGGTGCAGTCAGTGAAGCAGATATCCAACAAGGTAATAGTGCATTAGCCATCTTGTCACGCCAAGATAAACAACTTTCCCCTAAATTTAGTTTGAGAGAAAACTTCCAACTGGGTTTAGTACCGCGATTTAATCAACTGGGGGAAATGGCTGCACCAGAATTATCAATAATTGACAAAGGAATTTTAGTAAATACCTTAGTTAATTCGCGGACTGCTAAAGAATATCAAAAAATTGCCAACGGTGCGAACAGTTCGGAAACCTTACGTGCGCCAGAGGTGATACCAGGGAATTTAACTTATGAGCAAATTCTCCCCAGTTTAGATACAGGCTTATATGTATCAAATTTGCATTACTTGAACTGGAGCGATCGCCCCACAGGTAGAATTACAGGTATGACCCGTTACGCCTGTTTTTGGATAGAAAACGGTGAGATTATCGCCCCCATTGAAAACTTACGCTTTGATGAAAGCCTCTATCGTTTTTGGGGAGAAAATTTAATAGACTTTACCAACATTCAAGAATTCATTCCTGAAGTAGGAACCTACGAGAGTCGTCAACTAGGAGGTAGTCTGGTTCCTGGAATGCTGGTCAATGATTTTACTTACACCTTGTAGCCATATTCATCTATCAAACTGAATCACTATATTTAGGCTGTTGTAACCATTGCCTATATATGATCATTTGTTTTAAATAGACGGCTCTTATGGTGGTAATAAGCTAATAGACGATATCAATTTACAATCAATTAGTTTGTATTAATCTTGTATGAAACTTGCTTAAATTGTTCTTTGGTAATAGAGTTTATCCCTTGTACTTGGGAAGAATGAGAGGAACGACGTGTCGTAATACCTACTCAATATTCAACCTATTGTCATGCTAACTCCACTTTCAAAAAAAACGGCGATTTCGTTACCCAATCAACCACTCCAGCAAGAAAATATTAACCTGAAACTGATTGTAGAAGGGATTGCATCTCAGGTTGGTGAAGCCTTCTTCCAAGCTTGCGCTCATTACTTGGCTGAGGTACTCCAGATTCAGTATGCTTTGATTGCAGAGTTTATTGATGATGAACAGCCACGAGCTAGAGTTTTGGCATTTTGGAAAGGAGAGGAATTTGGCCCCAATTTTGAATACGATCTGGCTGGAACTCCTTGCGGCGTTCTTTATCAAGAAGGTCTTCAGATTTACCCCGATTGTATCCAAAAAAAGTTTCCTGATGACCTAGATTTAGTTAACTTAAATGCGGAAAGCTATCTAGGCGTTCCAATTTTAGATCCTCAGGGTAAACCTCTTGGACATATTGCTGGCTTACATATTAAACCATTAGAACGCAGTTACGAAGAACAAGAGGCTATTTTAAAAATATTTGCTGCTCGATCCGCAGCAGAGATTGAGCGCCAATTAGCAGAAAAAGCACTTAAACAGCAAAATATTCACTTAGAACAAACTCTCAAAGAGCTACATAAAACCCAAATACAACTGATTCAGGCAGAAAGAATGTCTAGTTTAGGACATCTTGTCGCAGGTATTGCTCATGAGATCAATAATCCCATTGGATTCATTTATAGCAACATTACCCATACTAGAGAATTTATAAATATTCTTTTAGAACTGATTGTGGCATATCAATTAGAATATCCTAATCCTTCTATCTCCCTGCAACAGAAAATTAAAGAAGCCGACATAGAATTTTTACAAAAAGATGTTGCTAAAATGCTTAAGTCTATGGAAACGGGAAGCGATCGCATTCGGGATATCGTCCTGAGTTTACGCAATTTCTCTCGTCTTGATGAATCAAGCAAAAAATCAATTGATCTGCATGAAGGGATAGAAAGTACTTTGCTAATTCTGCAACATCGACTGCAAGCTAATGAGCTTTTACCACAGATCCAAATAATTAAAAAATACCAGCCACTTCCTAAAGTCAATTGCCATGCTAGCCAGATAAATCAGGTATTTATGAACATTTTGAGTAATGCAATCGATGCTTTACAGTCTGCCTCTAATACAATTACTCAGCCAAGAATTGAAATTAAAACAGAAGTAATTTTTCCAGAAAATACAGTCAGAATTTCTATTAGTGATAATGGAATTGGTATAGATGAGATATCAATATCCCACATTTTCGATCCTTTTTTCACCACTAAACCCGTTGGCTCTGGTACTGGTTTAGGACTTTCTATCGCCTATCAAATTGTAGTTGAGCAGCATCGCGGAAAATTAAACTGTATTTCTACCCCAGGACAGGACACGAAATTTGAAATAGAAATACCTATGTAAAGGAAATAAGATTCAGCGACTAGGTAGAACAGGGTAAATAATTAAAGTTTTGTAGTATGCTCTTGCGCTTAAGCGAGTCCTTGCTAATTTTATACAGAGTTTTACGCGCAACATTTTTATCGACACGCTATGGAAACGCAGAGAGAACTTTAGTTCTCAAAAAAGGACTAAAGTCCTTACTACAAAACTAATCCTAGTGTTTTTACATTACTTAATATAGGTTTTTCAAGTCGTTCTACTTATTAGACAACATCAAAGATAAGAAAAGAAAAACAGAGCTGTGGGCTACGGTGAGGGCTGGCTAATCGCCCGTTTGATAGTTTCTGCTGGCATAATTGTCTTTATAGCCTTTTTTATCCTAGTGAAGTATAAACGACAATAATTAAACGCAGATGGACACAGATAGACGCGGATAAATTTGTACCTCAGCAGACTAGGAAACGCTATATTGCATTGAGGGTTAAGTTAAATTGCAGCTTAAATTACAATTTTGCCAAACTGATTAGCTAATTTTTATAATGTATATTGTGTGAGAATATTGTTTGATAAATTTGCAAAAAAATTAGTCTTTTGGGTACAAGATATACAAAATAATATTGAGGAATTAGGCTATCTTCATATCTCTTACCTCAATCTTATTTCCTAAATCAGGTTCATAATTATATGAAGATAAATTCAAAATCTAGATTTATTGATTGAGGTAAAATCGACTTGTCTTGTGGTTACAAATGGAGTCTATAAGCAATAAGTAAGCCTCTTGAGGTGCATCTGTTTCACTAAAATTGTGTGTGTTGCTATATAATATTGGCAAATTTAGTACATCCTTTTACAGTAAATTAGTCAAAAACACTATGAATCAGCAAGTACAAGTTATTAAACTCAGTGGAATTATCAATACGGCAAATTCACAGGAACTGCGAGAAGAGATTACCCATCTCCTGAATAGCGGCACAAAAATTGTTTTAGTTGATTGTCAGGATGTGATTTTTATGGATAGTTCCGCCTTGGGAGCTTTAGTGTTAGCTTTTAAAACATTGAGAGCAGCAGGGACAAAATTATTTCTCTGTTCGATTAATGAACAGGTAAGAATATTATTTGAGTTGACTGGTATGGATAAGGTATTTGAAATATTTAATAATCAAGATGAATTTAATCAAATTATACTGGCGAATAGTTAGTCAAACTTAACTTGTAGGATTGATAAATCATCTTCAAACGTATCTTTGGGGTTCAAAGCGGTCAGGCAATTTAAGATTTGATCAAGTTGATAATCATCATTATGATGTACGCTAGCGAGTATCTGAATGAAAGCATCTAAACTCCAAATTTTGCCATCTGATTTAGTAATTTCATAAGCGCCATCACTGAAGATATACAAACTGCTCAATTTTTCGACATCGCAATAAGCATCAACATATTGTGCTTCTGGAAACATACCAACGGGCATTCCTGGGGTTCTTAAAATTTGCACTTCCGTACTAGCTGGTGATGTTCCAGATATCAAAATTGCAGGTGGATGACCAGCGCTAGCATAGGTTAGCTGTCGTTTGATGCGGTGATAAACACCATACCAGATAGTGAAGTATTTATCATTTTGATAATTCATCTGGAAGGTTTCATTAAGATTTTTCAGTACATCGCTGGGTTGATAATAATTGAGATTTTTCAGGGCGCGAGAACGCAGTAAATTAAGAACAGAAATTGAAGGGAGAGCAGCTTTTAATCCATGTCCGGCTGTATCTAGTAGATATAATGCCAAGCAATCGTCATCCAGCCAGTAATAGTCAAAACAATCACCACCGAGTTGACGAGAGGGGATGAATCGAGAATTGATGCTGATGGGTTCATTTAGAGGTTCTGGTAGAAGCGATCGCACATATTCGGCGGCTTCTGCTAGTTCTTCTTCTAATAGCAGCTTTTGAGTCCGCAAATCTCGACTTAATTGATGCAGTCGCAATCCGGCTCTTACCCTTGCTTGCAGTTCATTTTGCTCAATCGGCTTGGTGATAAAATCATCGGCACCAGCATCTAAACCTTTAACGCGATCGGCTACAGAGTCTAAAGAGGTGAGCAAGATAAAAAATGTAGTGGATAGATTCGGATTTGTCTTGATGCGATGGCAAACCTCCAAACCATTTAAGCCAGGCATGATCCAATCACAAATAATTAGTGCTGGGCGACTAGTTAATGCTTGAGTAATTCCTTCTTCACCATTACTCGCAGTAACTATTTGATAACCCTGTTTTTGTAAAATTCTTTTTAGTAATGTTTGAATTGATATATCATCATCAATTATCAAAATTTGAAACATAGTCAATAGTCATTGGTCATTGGTTATTGGTCATTGGTCGTGAGAGATATACTATAGTATTCCCTCCTTCCTTTTGCCTCCTACGGTGGTGAAAGAGGATTTAACCACAAGAGGATGGCACGATTTAGCTGATTTAAGTCACGATAGACTTCTTGTTTGAACCACTGCCCTAACGCATCAAAGGGGGTGAATGATGACCCTGTTTGCCATTTGACATCTTGACCTAAGGGTGTAGTGTGTGTTCCTGGTAAAGTCTGGGCTGTCACCATTTCTGGAAAGCGTACTTGTAAGATTTTGGTTAAAGCTGCTGATTGATCCAGGTTATCGTTATTAAATTTGATTAATAAGTTGCGCCGGATATTGTAACTTTCCTGCACGAGTTTGTTTGTTTCCAAAGGCGAGGGAGTAAATTCGATCGCCAAAGTAGTATTGAACTGTTCCACTAAGGGTATAGCATCCTTAGCGGCATAGTTGTTGAAAGAGATTAAAATATTACCCGCCCGTTCCACAGGGAAAAGACTGCCAATAAGTAAATGGAGTTTACACCCCATGCTATGCCCGATTCCGTAGGTAGGTAAGTAGAGCTTGCGTAATGCCCCAGAATCATGCAATCTCTCTATTGTGCGTTCAAAGTTTAATAGCACAGAGTTGGCGATCGCAATATGATCCAAAGTATTTACAAAGGGCGTGGCAATCACTACATACCCTTTATTACCCAACTGTTCTAGTAGCCAACGATATGTCAGATGGGGGGCTGTGGCAACAAACGCACCTCCCAAGAAATGAATGATCCCGACTGGATTACGGGGGACAAGCACCCAGTTACCTCTAATTTCTTTCCAATCCATCCCTGTAGGCGATCGCTTAATTTACACTTCTTTATGTTAGACCCTGGATTAGTCATTTTCCAACCAGAACCCCATCAGCAATTACCACAACAAGAATATTAATATTTCTCTCATTACTTCCAATACTGCTTGGATAAAACAATCTCAAGACTTTTGTCACATTTTATAGATTAGATTGACTTTGCAAGCTTTTCATTTCATATTGCACATCTAAAGCAATTTGTAATGCTTCATTTAGTAACCTGCCATGCTCAGTGGCTTGTTCTGTCACCTGCATAGCGGTTAAAGTAGCTAAATTATTGGTAAACAATTCTGTATTACCGAGAATAAAATTCTTATTTTCTCTTAATATTCTTTCTGTTCTTAAAGCTCTAATTAAATCGGCTCTTGTAAGTTTCAGGGCATCGATAACTTTTTCTCTTTCCTTGATGCTTACTCCTGTATTCCCTGCATCTTCTATCTGGTCATTAATATCTATAGCTTTAATCACTGCATTGTATCTATCAACATCATTTAAGAGTATTTCTAGAGAATTTGTCATATTTTTTCTCAGAATTTTTTGTTGGTTACGCCACCAGTAATATAAAAAAGTCTGTGTACTGACAACACCTAAAAAACTGAAAATTATTAATAATAACCAGGATGGCATCTCTATCCATGCGGCAAATACTTTGATAAAAATATCAAATATTAAGTATGCAAAAATAAATACAGAAAAACTCAGGAAAACTACTGTAGCCCCTTCAGAGCCTTTAATCTGAGTTATAATTTTTCTACAAATCTTTTTAAAAATGTTCCTGATAGTAATTAGTTCTGATTTCACAGGTAAGTTAGTCAAATTTTCTAGTTCTCTATGACTAATCTCCAAATCTTGTAAATCATTACGCACAGCTTTCCCCAGGTTGAAAAAAATAGTTATTTAGTACAATATAACAACCTATTTTAAGGATGTCTGAGGTTGCTGTGATTTTGTCTCAAAATTTTTATATTATTAATAACTAAGCTAATTAAAAAAGTAAATACCGATGAAGCAAGTTTCACAGACCTTGTATGAAAGTAGTCTTTCCCCACTCCCCACTTTCAAGCCAGAAGTGATGAGTCGGGTGGTGCGTTGGCTCTCCTTAACCGCAGGAGAAGTAAGGCAAGGGAAGGAATTGGCGCTTTTATACCGCATATTTCCAGCCACTAAACAATGGCTAGAGTTAGGGTATTTGGCGATCGCCGATGTGGTAGTCTTACCCTACGTGGCCTTAGCTGGCCATGGCGAAATTGACCTGACTAGCGGCTTAGGAGGGGATAATGACACGTAAATTTGGTGAAATTGCCTTCACTCCAGAAGTACAAGCAGCTCAAGAAGAGCGCGGCTCACGGCAGACCTATGATCGCTATATTGCCAATGGCCCTGCTAATGACACCATCACCCCCAACATTGCCAAATTTATCGCTCAACTGGAAGGTTTTTACCTGGGAACCGTCAGTTCTAATGGCTACCCCTACATCCAGTTTCGCGGGGGGTCACCTGGTTTCCTCAAGGTGCTGGATGAAAAGACGCTAGGCTTTGCTGATTTTTCGGGTAATTTGCAGTACATTACCGTCGGTAATTTATCCAGTAATGACAAAGCATTTCTGTTTTTGATGGATTATCGTCATCGCCAACGCATCAAGATTTGGGGTAGAGCCGAATACATTGAAGGCGAATCTAGTTTACTAGAGCAAGTAAGAGTTGCCGATTATCCCGCACAGGTGGAACGGGCGATTCTATTTCATGTCGAAGCCACAAGCGAGAATTGTCCCCAACACATTCCCGTCCGCTATTCCGAAAGAGAAGTTAAAGCAATGATGGCACCTTTAGAAAATCGGATTGCCGAATTGGAACAGCAGTTAAGTGAGCAAAATTCTTCTTCAAAGACTGGAAAGCAACTGCCAAGTAGAGACTGAAAAGCATTTTCATCTTTGGTGGTGCAACTTGTTTGATCGGGACTGACCTTTTAAATCGGATCTATTCGGTTACGAACTGTTGTAAATTGTGGATTATAACAATTAAATTTAAATCCACTCATGACATCTATCACCCCCTCAATTCAATTTTTCGCAGGTATTTTTGAAGAACTAAGTAATGTTAGTTTGCGGCGAGAAGTCCGTACTGGCAAACGCATCGTTATGATGAAGTTTAATCAACTCCAAGCGATAGAAGGATTCAACAGCTTTACTAAACAATCCTTGAATTCTCTATTGTTAACCGATGAAGAAGGGGAAATTAGCGTCACCCCTTCTGCTACAAGATTTATTTTTGGGGGTGATGAAGGTGATGAATTACAAGGAGTAGAGTGCAAATTTGAAGTTGAGCGTGATGATCATTGGGAACGGTTCATGCGCTTTATGAACCGTTACGCCGAGGCTAATGATATGGAATATGGAGAACGTTAGGTTGAGATATTTGTGAAAACAGCCTTGGTTTGCAAGTTTCCTGTAGATTCATCTGCTCATGAAGCGCTTTCCTTAAATAGCATCCATAAACTGCTTTACTTTGTCAAAGATTGTCTGATCTGAGATTTTTTCAGCTAGTGTTTGAGCATTGCGATAACACAATAGAGCTAACTTTTTGCGTTTTGTGGTGACGTATAGGTTACCCATATTCAACAAAGTCGAAATTTCTCCAAGAGAATCTTCTAGTTGTTGATAAATAACAAGTGCTTGTTTGTAGAATTTCAGTGCTTTGCGATGACTGCTCAATTTAGAGTAGGTAAAGCCAATGTTGTTGAGAGTAGTGGCTTCCCCTGGAAAATCGTTCATGGACTGGCGTGTTAACAAAACTTGATGGTAGAGTAACAGGGCTTGTTTGGGTTGTCCTAAGTCTAAATAGATCGAGGCGATGTTGTTCAGAGTTATGGCTTCACCCGCTAAGTTCTTGACTGCTTTTTGAATAGGTAATGCTTGTTGAAGATAGTCTAGTGCTTTCTCAAACTCACCTAAAACACTATAGGCGAATCCAATGCCATTGAGTGTGGTGGCTTCACCAGAAAGGTCTCCTAACAAACGCCGCATTGCTAAAATTTGATTTTGCAGCAAGAGCGATCGCTTGGGTTTACCCGATCTGATGTAAATTAGCGCCATATCAT
Organism: Trichormus variabilis 0441; assembly: GCF_009856605.1. Classification (NCBI taxonomy): domain Bacteria; kingdom Bacillati; phylum Cyanobacteriota; class Cyanophyceae; order Nostocales; family Nostocaceae; genus Trichormus; species Trichormus variabilis. The sequence continues at coordinate 5,952,572 of NZ_CP047242.1, forward strand.
TGAGGGTGGAAACTTCACCCTGAGTATCTTGTAACTCTCTGAATATTTGTGCCGCTTTCTCAAAATACTCTAGGGCTTGGGTAAGTTTGCCGAGACGACTGCAAGTAGAACCTAGATTGCTTAAAGCCGTGGCTTCTGCTTGGATATTACCAATCTCTACAGCTACAGCCAAGGCCTGATGGAAACAATCTAATGCTTTTTGCGGTTGCCAACACCCAAGATATGCTAGACCAATATCGTTCAATGTATGACCTTCTCTAGCTCGGTCTGGAATTGCTCTAGCTAGTTGTAAATTTTCTGTTACCAAGTCAAGATATTCTGAAAATTTCCCCTGTTTGTAGTAAATATTAGCTTCGTTACGGCGTTCTTCCCAAACTTTGACTCGATTGCAAGATTGCGTCATTTGACCTCAGTTGTACTGCATATAGATTGGCAGGTTACTCTTGAGCAGATAGAACCTTCCTCAGGTTGCCCAACTTTAAGTTAACCTTTATTTTCTACCTTTAGATACAAGACGTAAAGAGATCAAGATGGTATGGTATCGGGATTATTCAAGCAATAATAAGATATCGAGTGAGCAAAGTATATCTTTATTAGCAAATATGTTCTATTTTTAAACCTGCATCTAGCTCAAGTAGTGAAGATATTTGATAACAATAAGCCGCCGATTCCAGTAGATGAACACAGACATTTATCAGCGTTCATTGGCGTGTATCGGCGGTGATTATTTTCGCTATTTTTGCTAGCAGTCTGTGATTTAAGCTGTCACAGTTGCTAATGCTTTTTCTAGTAACTTTAAGGCGGTGTTGATTTCTGCCTCTGTCACAATTAATGGTGGTACAAAACGGACGACTTTGGGCCCGGCTGGTACTAACAGTAAGCCTTCGTTGATGGCAGCTTTGACGACATCAGCAGCAGTTAATTGAATATCTGCGGCTAATTCCAAACCGTTAATTAAACCCCAACCGCGAACTTCTGTAAGATGATGGGGATATTTAGCAGCGAGCGCTCTTAAGCCTGCCCTTAATTGTTCTCCTCTATCTTCCACATTCTGCAAAATATTCTCCCTTTCCAAGGTTTGGCACACAGCCAACGCTACACCACAGGCAAAGGGATTACCACCAAAAGTGCTGGCGTGTTCTCCTGGTTGGAAGACATCGCAGAATTTCTTACTCATCATTGCCCCAATGGGGATACCACCACCCAAACCTTTGGCGCTGGTGAAAATATCTGGTTCTACACCCAGGTATTCATAACCCCACAATTTACCACTGCGTCCCATACCAACTTGCACTTCATCGAACATCAATAAAATGCCAGTGTCATCACAAATTTGCCGCAGCTTTTGGAAGTATTCCACATCACCAGGACGAACACCGCCTTCCCCTTGTAAAGGTTCAATGAGAATTGCCGCTACTCGGTAATCTCCCTCATCTAACTCACTAATAGCTGCTTCTACCGCACTGATATCGTTGTAATTTACATAGTGAAATCCGGGTACCAGGGGATCAAAATATTTTTGATACTTTGCTTGCCCAGTAGCGGTAATAGTTGCCAACGTCCGTCCGTGGAAACTGGCATTGGCGGTGAGAATAATAGGCTTTTCTATGTCTAAAACTGTGTGGGCATATTTACGAGCCAGTTTAATAGCGGCTTCGTTGGCTTCAGCACCAGAATTACAGAAAAATACCCGATCAGCGCAGGAGTGTTGAATAATCCATTGGGCTAATTCACCTTGTTCGGGAATGTAGTACAAATTAGATACATGGTGCAGCTTTTGGATTTGGCGCGTTACGGCTTCTACCATAGCTGGGTGGGCGTGTCCTAGTGTACAAGTGGCAATCCCCGCCACAAAGTCTAGGTATTCTCTGCCCTGGGTATCCCATACTCGGCAACCTGCACCCCGTTCTAAGGCGAGGGGGAAGCGTCCGTATGTGGACATAACAGATGCGTCAAAGCTATCTGTACTAAAGGGGCTAGATGCAGCAGAACCTGACTCTGGGGGGTTCGTGGCTTGCTCAATGAGAGTTTGTAGGCTCACTAACGCTCCTCCTGCGGATTTTTGATTGTATACTTACCTACTAGTTTCCTAGAGTTTCTTAAAAATAAATTTTTATTTATTGTGTTTCTTACTTTCTCTTGAGCTTAACATTATATATCCTCAAACCTGTGGCAATAGTGGAAAATAATTTTGTATTCAACTCTTGAACAGAAATACCAACGCATCCAAAAAGAGTTAATGGCCGGGGCGATCGCTCTCGGTGGTGTATTAATTCTCGGTACTTTGTGGTATCGGTTTGTCGAGGGTTGGTCATGGGAAGATGCAGCTTACATGACAGTTATTACCTTAGCTACCGTAGGATATGGTGAAACCAACCCCCTTGGTAGTCGTGGACGCTTATTTACTATTGCCTTAATTTTGCTAGGTGTAATCAATCTTGGCTACATTGTCAACAGGTTTACAGAAGCAGTTATTCAGGGTTACTTTCAACAAGGTATTCGGCTCAGACAACAGAGGCGCTTAATGGAATCCTTATCAGAACACTACATCATTTGTGGATTCAGTCGGACTGGTCGCCAAATTGCCAAGGAATTTCGGGCGGAAGGTGTAACATTTGTGGTGATCGATTCTGATGCTGATTCGATAGAAAGAGCGCAAGCCGAGGGGCATACAGCATTTCAAGGAGATGCTACACTTGATGATACTCTCCTGAGAGTTGGGATTGAGAGGGCAATTTGTTTAGTTGCGGCTCTCCCTTCTGATGCAGAGAATTTATACACGGTTTTATCAGCAAAAACTCTGAATCCCCGCATTAGAGCGATCGCACGAGCCAGCACAGAAGAAGCTCTGCAAAAATTACAGCGAGGCGGTGCAGATGCCGTCATTTCCCCATATATCACGGGTGGTAAGCGGATGGCGGCCGCCGCCCTCAGACCGCAAGTATTAGACTTTGTAGACGGGATTCTCACAGGTGCAGACCGTCAACTGTACATGGAAGAATTTTTACTCGACCCGGCCTTATGTCCCTTTGTTGGTCAAAGCTTGCAAAAAGCCAAACTGCGATCGCAAAGTGGGGCATTAGTCCTGGCTATTCGTCGCATAGATGGTATGCTCATCGGCGGCCCCACAGGAGATACAGTGTTAATGCCAGGAGACACGCTGATTTGCATGGGTACAGCCGACCAACTGCGTACCCTCAACCAAATTCTCGGCCCAATTGGTTCTCAGCAATTACGTAAACCTAAGAATATTTAAAAGGGTGTAAGGGAGAAGAAATTTATCTTTATTTTCTTCCCCTAAACCCCTATAGCGATTTCCAGTTAAGTGAGGTACAGATAATATTTTGAAACGCAGAGGGGCGCGGAGTAAAGCGCAGCGAAAAGTTCTGTAGGAGGGTCTCCCTCCGTAGGAAACTTTTCAAGACAGAGGTACACAGAGATTTGTACCTCAGCAGCAGACTAGGAAACGCTATAAACCCCTAAACCCCTTCACTCATTTTATTAGCAGCTCGGTGAGCGCGTGCTTCGGCTGAAGCCATGACTTCCTCGAAATTTTCTAACACTTCACCAGGGAAGTTTTCTAAAGCTCTGGTAGAGATAGCCACTCGACCTTTACCTTGATCTAAGTCGATAACTATGGCTTTAATTGTTTGACCAGGTTGAAAGACTTTTTCTAGGGATTCGATGAATTTTTGGCTAACTTGTTTGATATGTAGCAAGGCGCTGAGACCATTTAAATCAACAAACACGCCAAAAGGTTTAATTCCAGTTATTTTACCTTCTACTAACTGACCAATTTCTAACTGATTGAAGTTACTAGAACGAGTTACCAAACGCTGGGAAAGGACGAGTTTTTTGTTATTGCGGTCTACTTCTAAAAAGCCAGCCGTGAGAGTATGACCTTTAAGGGCTTCTAAATTATCACGCTCTGTGAGGTGCGATCGCGGAATAAATCCCCGCAAGCTTTGAACATCAACAGTGACACCACCTTTATTCACCCCTGTCACCTTCACATCCACAGGCTGGGAATTTTCCTTCATTTGCGCCAGTTTTTCCCAGATATGATTAATTTCTAACTGCCGTCGAGAAAGAGTTACTTGACCTTCTGCATCCTGTTCACGGATGATAATAAACTCAAGCTCCTCATGCAACGGCAATACTGCCGCTAAATCGTTAACTGCCCTCAAAGAAGCCTCATCGCGGGGAATATAAGCTGACGACTTGCCACCAATATCAACATAAGCGCCATCAGGATCAAGTTGGAAAACCTTGCCGTAAACAACTTGCCCCTTTTGGAACTGGTAGTCGTGATTTTCTAGTGCTTTGGCAAAGTCGTCCATTGTGAAAGACGAGTTGGCTTTTTGAGATAGTTTCGATTCGGAATTCATGACTATTGAACTTAAATTGTGGTTATTTTATTTGAAACCAAGGGAATTGATAATTCGTAATACCCTACGGTAAGCAAGCTACGTAATTCTTAATGAACAAGGCTCCGCTTAAGGTGGTATGGGAATTGAGAGTCTTTAAACCTATGTTGTTAACACAGTCTTAAATAGTTGTTGCACCTGCTCCCAAGCAGCAGCTGCTGCTTGAGGATTATAGCTGGCACGACGGTCACAGAAAAATCCGTGATCAGCTCCATCGTAGCGGAACACACGATGAGAAATGTTGTATTTTTCTAACTCTGTCTCGATTTGGTCTATTTGCTCTGGGGGAATACTGGCATCTTCCGTACCAAAAAAGCCATAGAGTGTGCCTTTGATTTCTGGTGTGCGGGTGACAGTAGGATTTCCGCCGCCAAATGTACGGGTAGCAATTCCCGCACCGTAAAAAGATGCCGTCGCTTTGATATCTGGTAAAGTGGCAGCAAGATAGGCTACATGACCCCCAAAGCAGAAGCCAATACAACCAAAGCCATTTTGTTTCACTTGGGGGAGAGTTTTCAGATAATCTATGGCTGCTTGAATATCGCTGAGTAATTCTGATGCTTTGGTTTGCATTGCATAACCTCTGCCAACTTCAATATCTTGGGGTGTGTATCCAGTTTCAAAGCCTGGTGCTTGACGTTGAAACAGCGCCGGAGCGATCGCCACATACCCCAATTTAGCAATCCGTTCTGTCACGTCCCGAATATGACCGTTAACGCCAAAAATCTCCTGTAAAACCACAATTCCTGGGTAGGAACCTGGTGCTTGTGGCTGTGCTAAGTACCCAGCTATTTGTAGATTATTTTGCGAAAAGTTAACGGTTTCTGTGGCAACTACTTGCTCAGTCATAATAATTTTTACCCGCGTTGTGTGGTGAATTTCTCTAATTATTTGATATAACTAGGCTACTTCTCTGAAAATATCAACTACCAATAGTCACCACATAAGAAATTTAAACCCGAAAGTACCCAACATAAAATCGCCAAAATGTTTGGGTTGTTTATTGTTATTCATGTTGAATTTTGAATTGCTTATTCAGGAGTTTGGGTGATGATTCAATTCCGTATTCAGCCAGATAGTGAGATTCCCGCATCAACCCAACTATTTAACCAACTCAGGTTTGCGATCGCTTCTCGGCAATATCCACCCGCATACAAATTGCCCAGCACCAGGGCTTTGGCAATGCAAACGGGGTTACACCGCAATACTATTAGTAAAGTTTATCGTCAGTTAGAGGAAGACGGTTTTGTTGAAAGTTTAGCAGGCTCAGGGATTTATGTCCGCGCTCAAGGTCATGAGGGTGGTAGCAGGCTACAATCGCCCATCCTCACACAACATCCTGAAGCATCAAAAGTTTTACAACAAGCACTGGATGAATTACTGGGACAAGGCTATTCACTCAGCCAAGCAAGAGAAATATTTTTGGCAGAAATTGACTGGCGCTTGCGTTGTAGTGCGCGGGTACTGGTAGCATCTCCGACTCAAGATATGGGTGTGGGGGAGTTAATGGCTTATGAGTTAGAAGAAGAACTAGAAATTCCCGTGCAGATAGTGGCGATAGATGAGTTAGCAGCCGTACTAGATAAAACCACTTCCGCTACAGTTGTCACCAGTCGCTATTTTATCAACGATGTGGAAGCGATCGCCGCCCCTAAAGCTATCCGTGTCATCCCTCTAGATATCTACGACTACAACAAAGAAATCAACCTGCTGAAAAACCTGCCCAAAGATAACTGTGTAGGAATAGTCAGCCTCAGTTCGGGAATTGGTCGCCAAGCAGAAGTCATCCTCCACGGCTTGCGGGGTGACGAGTTATTAGTCATGACCACCCAACCAAAAGATAATTACAAAATGCAGGCGATCGTCAAGCGCGCCGAAGTGATTATCTGTGACCAAGCCTGTTATGCAACCGTACAAGCCGCCGTCCAAGCCGCCTCCGAAGACATCATCCGTCCACCAAAATTAATCAAGGTAGATAATTACATCGGCGCAAACTCAATTAACTTACTCAAACGAGAACTAGGCTTAGGTTGACACTCTCCACCCTATAAGTCGTGTAGGGTGCGTCAGATATCAAAAATCTGTTCATGGAATGGATAGCATTTAAGTCTTCTGACGCACCCTACTAATATGTCTGTCCATGAACATAGGACTGATGCACTGAACCAAAAAACCCTTCTGAGGGTGGTCAATAGTCCACAGTCCAAAAACCTTGATTTTGACTATTGACTACTGACTACTGACTACTGACTATTTCTCCTGAAACGTCCACACCCCTTCGTCCCATTCTGAGTTGGTTGGCGGCGATTGTAGCCAATGCTGACAACGTAGCAGATGCAACATCGCTGCTTTGTCATGTTTATCAACTGCTAAAACATTGGCAAACTCGGCTCTTGCTAGGGGAAACTGGCGGTTTAAGTAATATTCCCGTCCCTTGTGATAATGCTCAATTACCTGCAATTTCTCACTAGGGATGGGATCAGAACGTAAACCAATTAACTCATATATAGATACTGGCTCATTTCTGCCTTTAACACGGATGAAATCTAGTTCTCTAGCCCAAATATTTTCTTGGCATGGTTTAAAAGTATTATCGCTCAGAATAATATCGCAACCATACTGCTTACTCACACTTTCTAAGCGGGAACCCAGATTTACACCATCACCAATGGCTGTAAATTCCATACGTTTACTAGAGCCAATGTTGCCACTAATTACGGTGTCGGAATTGATGCCGATACCAATGTTGATGCGGGGTTTATTGGCTGCATAACGCCGTTGATTAAATTCCTGTAAGCGATGACGCATTTCTATAGATGTTTTTACAGCCATCCAAGCGTGTTCTTCTAGGGGCAAAGGTGAACCAAACACTGCCATGATGGCATCACCGATGTATTTATCCAGAGTGCCTTTGTGTTTGAATACAGCCTCTACCATCGACTCAAAATATTCATTAAGCATACTTACCACTTCTTCTGCTTCCAGATTTTCCGTCAAAGTGGTGTAGCCGCGAATATCCGAAAAGAGGATGGAAACTTCTTTGCGATCGCCTCCCAGTTTAGCATCATCCAATTTCAGCAATTCTTCGGCTAATTCCTGGGTCATGTAGCGATACATCGTACTCTTGAGGCGTTTCTCATCGCTAATATCTTCCATTACCACCAACGCGCCGCAGACTTGCTGGGGATCGCTAGCATCGGCAATGGTATTAATCGATAAGTTAATGCTATTTTGTGCTGCTTCAGTGCTTACCAGTGTGCGGTCTGGGTAATATTGCTGGCGGCGTTTGAGGTCTGTCCCGTGTAAGGCATCTTGACACCATTTACTAAAATCGCCTTCTTTAATGGCGATCGCCTCACTTATGAGTTTACCTTCCAAACGGTCTTCCGAGTCCAACCCCAACAAACGTTGGGCGCTTTCATTGGCCGCAATAATTGTCCCGGCTTTATCTGTGGAAATCACGCCATTAGAAAGACTCCGCAGAATATCCCGTTGCATTTGCTCTTGTTGCTTAACTGTGGCAAACAACTGAGCATTTTGTAACGCTACCCCAGCTTGGATATTGAAAGCTTCCATAAATTCTTCGTCGTTGCGGTCAAAACTCGCTTGGAAGCATTCGGGTGCTGCTGGCCATGTATCTGGATTATAAGGCGGGAACTCTCCGGTTTTCTTTTTATTTACCAGTTGGGTCACACCGATTAATTCTTGGTCGCCATTAAATACGGGCATACATAATAAACTACAGGTGCGGTAGCCGTTTTGTTGGTCGATTTGTTTGGCAGTTTCCGAGTCTGGATGGTCGTATAAATCAAAAGGGATGTTGAGTTTTTGACCGGATGCAGCGACAATACCTGCAAAACCTTTACCTATAGGAACGCGCAATTCCCTAGTAGAACCATTATCTTGAGTAATTTTCGTCCATAATTCATGGCGATCGCGGTCTATCAGCCATAAGGTACTGCGATCGGCGTTCATCAGTTCCTTGGCTTCATCCATCACCCGTTTCAGGGTATCTTCCAAATCCAGACTACTCTGACTTAGGGACTTCACCGCTTTCATCATCGCCGCCGCCGCCCTTTGTTTTTGCGTCGCTATATAAAAGGAACGTGACGACTCTAGAATCAAGCGAATTGACGGCGCAAATTCCTGGAATAACTGCTCATCTGCACTGGTAAAACCTTGATTATCAATCCGTTCTGCCAGTACTGCATCAGGAGGGCTATAAGGTTTTAATTTGTTGAGTAACTGTACCACCGCCACTAATCGCCCTTGCTCACTCAATAGCGGCAAAGCCAGCATTGTATATGTGCGGTAGCCAGTGATTTTCTCTTGTTTTTGGGCAAATATCGACCGAGGATCGTGATAAAAGTCAAAAGGTATATTAACTACTTGTTTAAAAGTAGCGACTTCACCGGCAATCCCCTTGTCGGCGGGGATGCGAATTTCTAGGGAGCGATCGCCTTCTCCGGCGGCGACAATCGACCACAATTCTTGTTTTTCTTCATCTAGTAAAAATATAGTCGTCCTATCTGCCCCCAACAATTCCCCAGTTTTTAAAGTAATTGACTGCAACATCTCTTGCAGGATATTTTCAAACCCGTGAGAATCCAACATCGACAGGGTTTGATGCACAATTTGGAGTTTTTGCTCGACTTCTGTAACAACTTGTTTAAAAGTATCCTGAGTTAAGGGAGCAAGAAATGTCGAAATAGTACCTTTTCTGCGGGCTAGTGTGCCGACAGGAGCCGAAGTTGCTGGCAAGTTTTGCTCTTGGTTTTGCGTACCCAGGATCAAATCGCCAGTCTCCCCAAAATTACGCTGTTGCAATGACATAGGTAATTTTTGATATAGCAGGATTAAGACTTTTAAGAATTTATTTAAGTGTTGCTAAAAGCAACGAGCGATAGACATTACACACAGTGTAATCTGTAGTTCAGCCAGCGTCATCCGGCTCTATTCCTGGTTTAGCTTAATTTATAGTCCTCATCCACAAACTACTGTATTTCCAGTAAAAGTGTATAGATGATCACGCATAGGAGATCATTAAGTTAATAGTTATACCAAAAGATTAAGCTATTACTTGCTTGACCGACTCTACTTATAGGGGTAGTGTATAAATCATATTTCCCAGTTTTGTAGGTCAGGCAACACTTTTCAGTAAAAAATATCAACCTCTCATCCCTGTGTCTATTTCCTTTCTCATATTTGGTGGTGTAAGAAGCTCATAGAAACAGCCTGCTACTAAAAAATTGTGAAATTACTGCATAAAACTGGAAACCGTTACTGATATATACACAGATGGATTAGTTTTTTCAGAACTTCCAGATTAAGGAATATCCCTATATAGGGTACGTCAGTCAGATAAAATCTGGGAATACCACGAAGTTATTCGTATTGACTCACCTTATTGAAAGGTACTTTGGGATAATTTATTTTTTTGTGTTCCCTTACTTAACAGTTGTATTTTCCATTACTTGTGACGAAGTGTTTGTGACTTGGTTACAACGCTTCTGCCTTGTCAGATTCAATTCCTATGTTTTGCAAGGGGGTTACATCAATATGACAGCTTACACATTAAGACAAGCTAATTCTTGGTTCAATATTATTGGCGCAATATCAAAGTTGGGAACGATATTTGCCAGCCATGATCACGATGGGCGACCAATCAGCCCTGACCCCAGGGACATTACAGATGAATTCGACGAAATATTTAACCCACCAGCAAAGCCGAAAAAAAAGGTTGTGAGTCCCGATGCTGATCCGTCCACATCTCCCGCAATCGACCCTGATTCTGAATCATAAACCCACGTAGTCTGCGTCAATATCTTTAGTGAGGAGATAGAGGGAATAGGGGGAATCTTTCTGTAATTTTCTCCCTTCCCGTTCCTTTCCCTATTTTTCAGCTAGTCAAGACACTAAATAACTGAAATGACTCAAAACGGCAAAGGTAGTTCATGGCAATTGAACTTAGTAATTTCCTTAACATCTGCTGGTGTTATGAGCATCAGTATGCCTGCTTTGATTGTGCAATCTGCCTTTGCTCAGAGTGTGATTACGCCCGATCAAACCTTGGGTAATGAAAGGTCTGAGGTAAGTGAAAACTACGACAATACCCCTACAGAGTTAGTTAGAGGAGGGGCGATTCGGGGTAATAACCTCTTCCATAGTTTCCTAGAATTTAACGTTAATGAAGGACGTTCAACACTTTTTGTAGCTCCCAACAGTAGCATCCAGAACATTTTTGTCAGAGTTACAGGTAATAATCGCTCTGATATTTTCGGGAAGTTAGAGACCTCTGGTGTTAATGCCAATTTGTTTGTGATTAATCCCAATGGGATTTTTTTTGGGCCGAATGCCAGACTGAATATAGGTGGTTCTTTTGTGGCGAGTACAGCTAGTGGAATTCAGTTTGGCGATCGCACCATTTTTAGCGCTACTTCTCCCCAACCTTTACTGACAATGAGTGTACCTACGGGATTGCAATTTGGCAGAACAGGGGGAGAGATCAATTTACAAGGGGAATTAGTAGTTCCCACAGGCAAAACCCTGGCATTCGTAGGTGGCAATGTAACTCTAGATGGTGGTAATGTTAGCTTTCTCCGGCGTAGGACTCTCAAGGCGGAAAGTGGTCAAATTGCTATAGGTGGAATACTAGAAGTAGGTACAGTAGGTCTAAATTTGGCTGGTAATAACGACATTAACAACCAAATTTTAAGTTTTTCTGATGACGCAGTCTTAGGTAACGTATTCATCCAAAATCAAGCCAGGGTAGATGTCAGTGGTCAGGGTGCTGGTTATATCGAAATTAAAGGTAAGCAGATTGGACTCACTCGTGCATCGCAAGTGCTAGCAGAAACAGAAGGTAGTCAAAGCAGTCGCGGAATTTTTATCCAGGCAGAAAAATTAACCCTTGACGATGGCTCACAAGTAACAGCATCTGTGAATAATCCTCAATCTACCGTTTCCGGAGGCAATGTTACAGTCAAGGCAAGTGATTCGGTACGAGTAACGGGAATAGTACCGAATAATCTAGAACGTTCTGGGAATCCCAGTGGTCTGTTTACTAGAACTGCCGGTAAAAGACCTGGGGGAAATTTGACTATTACAACAGGTAAATTAATTGTTGAAGATGGGGGTAACATATCCGCTCGTACTAGTGGAAATGATAGTCAGAGTATTGGCGGAACGATCAAAATAACTGCATCAGAATTGGTCAAACTGATCGGCAATACTAAGGATTCTAGAGAATTTCCCAGTAGTGTGTTTGCTCAGACTTTGGGTGCTGGGAATGCAGGTTCTGTGACGATTGATACTCCAGCGTTATTTGTCCAAGATGGTGCAGTCATATCAGCTGGAACTCAGACAAATAGCCAGGGTAATGGGGGAAATATTACAATAAAAGCCTCTGATTTTATAGAAATAAGCGGAAGTTCGCCAATTGAGAAATTTCCTAGTGGCTTGTTTGCTCGCAGTCGAGGTAGTGGCAACGCAGGTTCTATATTAATTACTACAGGTCAACTTAATGTGCGCGATCTCGCTACAGTCACAGTAGAAACATTAGGCACAAGTAATGCTGGCGAAATAAAAATTAACGCCACAAGAATCAACCTTGATGGTAAAGCAAATTTGAACGCTACAACTCCATTAGGTAATGGTGGTAATATCAATTTACAAATAGATGACCAACTACTTTTACGCCGTGGTAGTTTCATCTCTACTAGAGCAGGCACTACAAGCGGTAGGGGTAATGGCGGTAATATAAATATTAATATTCCCAATGGCTTTATCGTTGCCGTTCCTGGTGAAAATAGTGACATTACAGCTAATGCTTTTCAAGGTCAAGGTGGTAACGTTAGCATCAATGCCTTTAGCGTTTTTGGCATAGAGTTTCGAGAAAAAGATAGTCCACTCACCAACGACATCACAGCTAGTTCTGAATTTGGGCTAAACGGTACAGTCGAAATCAATACCCCAGAAGTTCAACCGAACCAAGGACTAATTAATTTACCAACACAACCTGTTGAACCCCAGCTAGCCCAAGTTTGTCAAGCAGCCGCAGGACGAAATCAAGACAGTTTTACTATCACCGGGCGTGGTGGTTTGCCAAACAACCCTAATGAACTCCTTTATTCTGATGCTGTTCTTACAGATTGGGTAGCTGTGAGTAATGTAGAAAACATCCCCAATACTCCTATCAGCAAAAGCATCTCTACTCCAACCCAAACTAATATCGTGGAAGCTACGGGATGGGTAATCAGCCCTCAAGGTGAAGTTGTTCTCACAGTGAATACACCTAATACAAAATCCCCTAATTCTTGGCAAAAAACTAGTGCTTGTAATTCGTAATTTGTATTATCGCGTTACGTTTCGCAGGAAAGGCTTACGCCTACGTAATACAGAAAATCAGATTCCACCTTCGTGGGTTGAGACAATGGATCTCAACTGATAAATGACAACTGACCACCGACACACCATTGCAAAATATACTAATAGGTTAAAAAATATAACCCAAAGCTATGTCTATGGGATATTTGCCGTTTTGAAATTGTTGATATAAACTGAATTCTCGGTTTATATCAAGGATTTATCCAAAAATGACAACTACACAGACTATTTGCCCAAAACCAGCTAAAAAATCGGACAAAAAAAGACAACAATCTTTTATGAGTATGGATATCGGCACTCCTAGAGTACCTTTACGTAAAGCTAAAAAAATTAAACAGGAGTATGAGCTGTTAAGCGACTGGAACCACGCTAGTTAATTGATGATTTCACTTCCAGTGACATAGTTGAGATACAGGTGTCATCCGAGGGCGGTTGTATTGATAGAATCCCTCAAGATTTAGTAAAGCTTGGCGATAAATAATCCACTGCACAGCGTCCGCATGATTGGCAGTACTAATCAAATTACCTTGGCTTAATGTCAATCGCTCCTCTGAATCCCACTTAAATGCAGATGTAGATATATTATTTTGCTGCTCATCAGCCCATAATATAGATAACGCTTCACCTACAATCAAATTACCTTTGATATTTCCTCTAATACAAATAAAGTTGTCTGAGTGGGGATAGCCATAATAGCCATTAAAGTGATGTGCAGTTTTGTGAAAATTGGCACAAACACCTGCACCATCTCGCCAATCTTGAGGATCAGGTTGGCTACAAAACTGGTAGCTGCCATCTGCTAAATTTGCAATATTAACTTTCTTCTCTGATACCCACAAGTGGGAATTTAACTGAAATAGTCTTTGTGGTTCTTTAACTTGCTGATGAAAAACTAGCCCAATGCTTAACAAAGCGGTAAAGATTACCAGCTTTTGTGTGAGACTGCTTCTGTTTAGCATAATCTCATCCCAACTTCATAGAAATTGGGGCAATAGGGATAATTGAGATGGAATTAAGTTATTTCTAAATAGCTGGAGCTGCGGAAATTATCAACAATACAAGCAGCATTAAAACTAGCATACTGATTTTGAAAATCAGGTAAGTATTGGGGTCATATATCGGAAAATCGTGAGTCATTGTACACCTCTGTTTGTAGCTCTTATCAGGTCTGATGAGGTATGGAACAAATTCATAGAAGCAGAGTTTAATTGTGAATCTAGCCTCACTGCCTCTATATTTTTATTATCTCTCAAAGATATATACACGTCCGGGAAGTTAAAGTTTAGGTAACATTTTTTAGTAAGAGTTTAAACTTAGTCTTGCTCGACTGACTGTCTACGGCGAGCTTTGCTAAGGCTGTTGGTTGTGTTGATTTACCCGATTTTGCAAAATTAACAATTCAAAGTAAATGTTTTAAATCCATACACCCCTACACCCGGTCTCAACAGAAAATCTGGGTGCGTAAGTCCTAAGTTAATTACCTCCTGCTCTAACTCAAGATTTGAGTTGTTGACCAACGCAGCTTTGCACAAACTGCGGTTTGATTGGTGTTAGATTGATTTCTCCACTCTTTCAAAAGATTTTCCGGTAGCGTTCTCACCATTTCCACCATGACTCCTGCTACATCATTTTCGGAAAACTGACGGGGGATTTTAGCTTGCAGTTCTGGCGATCGCAGACAATCCAAAAACCCGTGAATTAAAATGCCAGCACTACCCGCAGGATCTGTGAAAATTAATGCTTCATTCTCGGCGACAGGCTGCGATCGAACCTGTTCTAAGTTTCCCCAACCGATATATTCACACTGTAACGAGTTACCAATCATGGTTGACTGCTGACTCCTTCAGTTGTTCGTCCGGTCATTTCACTGGGAGAAATACGATAAATGACAATGACATTTGCTCGTCCCCAAACGTCTATCCAAGTTCGATTTAGCGCAGGTGAAAGCTTTGGATTATGTGCTTTGATCAATTGCATCGCATGGTCAAACTCTTGCGGCTCAGTTAGGCGTTCTGCTCGACCCATGATGATGACACTGCGCCAATGGGATAAGTTATGAATTTCTTCTACCTGTAAACAAACCTCCGGATTCGCATCAATGTACTTCGTCTTCATTCCTTCGGTCGTAAAGATGTACAGGTTGGGATTCTCGAAATAATAGTGCATCGGCACCACGTAGGGATGTCCTTCTGATGCACAGCCTAAGTGTCCATACTCTATCCTTTGTAGAAGCTCATGAATTTCCTTCGATCCCATTTCATCAATATCTAACATAGTCCTTCTCCCTTGTAATTACTGGAAAAATGCGATCGCCTCCGGTGGGCGGAACGCCATCGCCAATGCCATAAAAGCTCTTGAGTAATGCTTTTATCTCTGCTTCTATACAAATCCATGAGGACAGGATCTCAATCCTCAAGAAGAGATACACCGACTGAGAGAGAAAAAATTTGCACAGTATTTAGCGATCGCACAATCCAGGTAATAGTACGTCTATCCTTAGTTAAATAAAATACATTTGCGTCACTCAACTATATTTATACTAAAGTAATAAAGATAAGAATTAAATTCTATTAGTAGCAGCGATCGTTGTTTTTTGGATTATATTTAAATACTCATACCAAATTAATATGAAGCTGCGCCAAATAAATGATGTAGAGACGTTGCTTGCAACGTCTCTACAGTACAGAATAAAGTGCATCTTCATCAAAAAACGGTATCAAATACTCAAGTATTTGAGTACACAAAAGTTTCATCACACTTGCAACAATACCCTTTGCGCCTTATGCACGTTGAACACCTGGGCGACCATTCTCAACAACAAACGAAGCAAAAGTGTATACAGGTGCATCTGGACGACTCACAGTCGTGACGATACGCAGATCAGTTTGCCAGCGATCATAGTTAAGATTAACTCGGAAATAGCCCCGGCGATCGCCGTCAAAAAATTTGATGTGTGGGTTTTCTGGAATCATCGGGCCGTAGTAGGGGCCGTAAACATTCCGATCACCATTGCTAGAAATTGACGGAGTCACAAATTCCGTAGCTACTGTAGGAGAGTTAGTAGCCTTAAAGTCCAGCTTGAGGTCATTGGCAAATATGGAGTGCCAATCCCCAGTAATCACCACTGGATTAGAAATTCTACGGTCAGCGATGTGATTTAAAACACGGTTACGTGCGAGAGGGTATCCATCCCACGAGTCGTTCCAAAAAATTTCACCTGACCCAATTTTATGATCTAGCTCTGCCATCAACACCTGTTGAGCAAGTATGTTCCAACGTGCTTGAGAACGGTCAAGACCATCCAGCAACCAACGTTCCTGCTGAGTACCGAGCATAGTTTTTGCAGGATCTAGCGCTGCTGGGCAACGGGGTGTTTCACCATCAGTACATGGCTGATCACTCCTGTACTGGCGGGTATCAAGGACGCTAAACTCAGCTAGATTACCAAAGGTCAAACGACGGTAAATCGGCATATCGGGGCCCTGTGGTATGGAAAATTCCCGCAGTGGCATATGCTCATAATAAGCCTGGTAAGCAGCTGCACGCCTTTGCAAAAACTTGGCCACTGGATCGTTGTTTTCCGAAAGGTTATCAGTGTAGTCATTCTCAACTTCGTGGTCGTCCCAGGTGACTGAAAAGGGAAATAAGGCGTGAGCTTTTTGTAAATCCGGGTCAGTTTTATAGAGAGCATATCGCAGGCGGTATTGCTCTAGCGTATTGGTTTCTTTTCTAAATTCACTGGGTAAAGATACATTACGCACACCGCCGTTGGCAGAGATGCCGTATTCGTAAATATAGTCACCCAAGTGAAAAACCAAATCTAAATCTTCTTCTGCTAGGCGACGATAAGCAGAATAGTAACCATCCTCCCATTTTTGGCAAGTAACAAACGCAAAGTTGAGCTGATTCAACCTAGAGCCAATTGCTGGAGCAGTGCGGGTACGACCAATGGGGCTATCTTCACTACCCACTGTAAACTGATACCAGTACCAACGGTCAGGCTGTAAGCCACGCACATTGACATGGACAGAATGCGCTAATTCGGGGGTTGCCAATGTCACGCCCCGTAGCACAACTTTTCTCATATTTTCATCCGTAGCAATTTGCCACCGTACTGGTACGTTTACGGGCGGCATTCCACCACCATTTAAAGGATCTGGAGCTAGCCTTGTCCATAAAATTACGCTATCTGGTAAAGGATCACCAGAAGCAACACCAAGGCTGAAGGGATAGGCTGAGAATCTTGACTTGGCGGCAACTTTATGAGTCCAAAGACTGGCTATGGCACTTGCAGTCAATGTTCCAGCACCGAGCAGAAAACGTCGCCGCTTTGCTTGGGAGGACAGCAAGCGATGTAAATGAACACGCTCCATAAAAATCCTTGTTGAGATTTATACAATAAAAAGGGAATAAAAAAGCTAGATAATGGTCATCTAGTTGTTAAGAAAATTGATTATCAACTTGCGTTTAATTAAGGCTTAAGAAGTTATTAATATTACAATAAGTATTTATTCACAATTACCTAACGAACAATTAATGGAAATAAAAATACCCCCATATTTTTGTGGGGGTAGGAAGGTTTTTAATGAGTTTGGTTTGTAAAATCTGATGATTCAGGTTTAATTTTTAAAAAATAGCTTGCGTACCCTGACTATAGCTATATCAGGATATTCAAGTATCCTTGTGTTATGAGATACTGCATATTAGTAGAGACTAGCGGATTATCACTGATATTATGGGTGAACCGTGTGGAAAGTTGAGTGCGCCCATCACACCCACAAACAAGACTGACACAGCCAATTGAATTTGCTTTGTAACTCTGCCTTAATCTATTCTGATCACAATATGAACAAACATTAAGACAAGTAACACGCGCAAAAACATGATACCGATATTGGCTGAAAGCTTAACTGAAATTTTGACGAGAGTAAAAATTGATGGAACCCTAGTAAATACCTGCTGGCAGTTTGCAATTTGGGGATTGCTCTCCCTACTGCTAGCAGAGATATTGAGGGACAGTTACCATGCCTTGTGTCACCAAGTCAATTGGCTCAGTAAATGGCACAACAAGCATCATGCAGCATATCGCCGGGATTTGTCGATAGTTTCCCTCAAAGCTTACCAAGAGTCCCAACTCTATCACGACATTTTAGAATCAAGCCTATTAGTAGTTCTATTAACGGTAATTGCCTTATTTGTCCAACAAATTGGGTTATGGCTGGGAGTAGCCTATGCTTGTAGCTTTCTGTTTGGCGCATCCCTGCGATATTTCCAAGGGACAATCGACACAGATTATAATCACCTACCAGGCCCATTAGAGGCAATTCCTTCTGTTTGGTGGGTAAATCGGTCGTACCATTGGCGACACCATTTTGATGATGTTGACGCTTATTATAGTGGTGTATTTTCCTTAGTAGATAAAATTTTGGGAACAGGACTATCTCTCAAGGGTAAAACTGTGGCGCTGACTGGTGCATCTGGTGCTTTAGGACAAGCATTGACGGCGCAATTGCTTCAGCAGAATGCCAAGGTTGTGGCTTTAACTACTAATCCAGATAAATTACCAAGCGATGGTAGTTTCAAGGTAATTGCTTGGGAGTTAGGTAATGAAGCCGCACTTAAAGCCAGTTTAGAAAAAGTAGATATTTTGATTATCAACCACGGAATTAATGTTTACACCAGTCGCACACCAGAAGCAATTAACTCTTCGTATGAAGTAAATACTTTTTCTGCATTGCGGCTGATGGATATATTTTTAACTACAGTCAAGGGGCCACAAGCAAAAGCAACCAAAGAAATTTGGGTGAATACTTCCGAGGCGGAAGCCTCTCCGGCGCTGAGTCCGCTTTATGAACTGAGCAAACGTACATTAGGAAATCTAGTGACTCTCAAGCGCTTGGATGGGGACTGTGTAATTCGCAAATTAATTCTAGGCCCCTTTAAAAGTCAACTCAATCCCTATGGAGTGATGTCACCACAGCAAGTAGCTTATGCGATTTTGTTTTTGGCACGCCGAGACTTCCGCAATATTATCGTGACGATTAATCCTCTTACTTATGTCTTTTTTCCATTGAAAGAAATTAGTACTTGGTTGTACTACAAAATTTTTAGTAAGACAGCTAAAAACCAAAACTTAGCATCTTAATTTTTAACTCATGAGAAACAGGAACCCCGAAGTTTTTAAATCGGGGTTTTGCATGAGTTTTAATCAAAAAATAAATTAAATTTAAACAATTTATTCAAAAATATAGTTGTACTCCCATGAGTTCATTGGATATATCTTTAGTGAATCACATTGACTTCATCAAAAACTATATGCGTTTATTTACTACTATTGGCTTGGGATTTCTTCTATCTTTGAGCGTGAATCTGCCAGCTATGTCTGAATCAATAGTGCAGATAGAACTATTATCAGCACGTCCCAACTTAAATTCAAGGCAATTAATTTTTAATCGCAGATTGTGGAATAGCAAAAATATTTCTAACTATCGATATACTTTGAGTAATAGCTGTTTTTGTATACCTGAAGCTAGAGGGCCAGTAGTCATTGAAGTCCGCAATGGTCAGACAACTTCCATTACTGCTGTGAATCCTGGGCAAGCAGTTAATCCACAATTTTTTCAAAAATACAATACAATTCCTAAACTTTTTAACGTGATTCAAAATGCTATTCAAAGTCAAGCATCTAGTTTAGATATCAGTTACAACCATAAATTTGGTTATCCCACTCAAATTAATATTGATTACAACAGTCAAATAGCTGATGAAGAATTATTTCTCACAATTGAGAATTTTGAAGTAATTCCATAAGTGTGAGGATTTGTGCGTATTTAGTCATCTTTTGGTATTTGGTGGAAATTTGTTGTAGATTAATGCAAGTATTCATCGCCATGAGTATATTGGTACAAAAATTTACTATAAAAATTTATGGCAGAACCAATTCGCATTCTTTTACAAACAACGATCGCCTCAACTGAAGATGACTGGAGTATCTTTCGTTTTTCTCTATTGCAGAATTATTTAAAATCTATTCAAGATGAATCAGGAAAACCATTATTTACAGTTTTATCACGCGATCGTTCCTCTGATGCCGACGGGAATGACCCTATTTTAGGGACACTAGACCAGTCAGATTTTGATGAACTCTGGCTATTTGCTCTAGATACTGGTGATGGTTTAACAGACAAAGATATTGCTGGAATTAACGCTTTTAGAAAACGGGGTGGTGGAATTCTCACAACACGAGACCATCAAGATATGGGCTGCTCTATGTGCGGTTTAATTGATATTGGTGATGTTCATTATTTTAATACCAAAAATCCCGACCCCGACGATTCGCGTTGGAGTCGTGATGATCCACATACAACCTATATTTCCTGGCCTAACTACCATTCTGGAGCTAATGGAGACTATCAAAAAATCATTCCTGTAGAACCAGTCCATGAACTCTTACATAACCCTAATTCACCTTCTGGGTTAATTGAATTTTTCCCGTCTCATCCCCATGAAGGTGGTATTGGAGTCAACCCAAATAATTTAAATTCCCAAGTAATTGCATTAGGAAAAAGTCTAGTTACTCATCGCAACTTTAACTTAATTGTTGCAACGGAACACCATACAGATACAGAAAAAAATCGACTGGGTAGGGCAATAGCTACTTCCAGTTTTCATCATTTTGTTGATTACAATTGGGACATAGAAAAAGGTTGTCCTTCTTTTGTTGATGAACCGCCAGGAAATGGCATGAAATTAGAACCTCGTGCTTTAGAAGATATTCAAGCTTTTGTGCGTAATGCAGCTTTGTGGCTAGCCAGATAAGTTTTTATTAAGCTCCGCGTGTCAGTTGTTGAAAGTATCTGGTCTAATACCCCAACCCCTTGTGGGTGGTTTCTACATATCTTTGCTACTGACTACTGACCACTGACTACTGACAAAACTCCATCCCCTTGTGGGTGGAGTTTTTATTTCTAGCTTTTTAGTCAGCACTTTAGTACTAAAAGAAATAAAGTGCTGACTACAAGCTATTTAATAATTATTCAACTTACTTACGACGGCGAAATAACCATCCTAACAGTGGCATAAAACCTAATCCAAAGATTGTACCGGGTTCGGGAACTAAGGTAGAGCGCACCGCAAAAGCTGTGTCTGGATTATCGCTAAATAAACCGTCTATACCTGTTTGATAAAATCGCTTATACTCTTCCTGGGGATTTCCTTGTAAGTTTGTTGGCAAGAAAACATCTTCATCGCGGAAAGTCCAAGCATGAACGATTAAGCCGGCTGCGTGAGCATCATCAACTAAGGTTGTGGGCGACAATAAATTACCTTGACTATCTCTAGGAATAATTAAGTTTTTATTGGCTCCTATGCCATTAGCGTAGGTAGCGATTTCTGCTAAACCTAAAGGTGTAATTAAATCCCTGTAAAGCCGAGAATCTGCATTAACTACAAAATCATAAGGTCTTCCACTAGGATTAATTAGTTGTACCAAAGAGACGTTAGTTAATTGATTGAGGTCTTTTAAATTGCTGACTTCAAATGATTGGATGTAAACTGGCGCAGTTTCATCAACATATCCATTGGCATTTAAAACGCTCACCAAAATTTCTTCCATTGATAAACCAATGGAATCAAAATAAGTCGGGTGCTTAGTTTCAGGATAAATGCCAATAGTCCGTCCCAAGGCTGCGCTTTGTGCTTTGGCTAAATCGATGACTTCTTGCAAAGTAGGAATTTCAAACTGTCTGTCATATTGAGTATTCTGGGGACGGATACCAGGAATTCTCTCTATGGCGCGGAGAGTTTTTAATTCTTCTAGGGTAAAGTCTTCTGTAAACCAGCCTGTAATGGAGCGTCCATCGATGACTTTAGTGGTTTTGCGGTCTGCAAACTGTAGACGCTCATAAACATCTGTGCTGGTATCTGTGAGATTGAGCGTACCATCAGCATTCAAAATTGCTAAAGCGTTTTCGTGACGCGCGACTAAAACACCATCTTTAGTGGCAACTAAATCAGGTTCAATATAGTCAGCACCCATTTGAATGGCTAGTTCATAAGCGGCTAAGGTATGTTCTGGACGATAACCGCTAGCTCCCCGGTGTCCAATAACAATAGGCGCTTGACCCGTCAAGGTTCCTGCTAGGACTTTTTCTGTTGGCATAACTGTTAGTGTAGCCATTCCTAGCAAAAATGCTCCAAAGAAATGTCGCATGATTTCTCCTCACAAGTATTTGGTTACAAAAAATTGCTGAAAATAACTCAAGCGCTTTGGGTTGGGACTTTGAGCTACTGAAGTTTTTTCTGTGAAAACACTTGTATTAAGGTAGAAACCAAGCATTAAAGCCTAGTTAAACACTGATTATGTCTGTTTTAAGGATGAGGACTTATGTCAGAGTTTGAGAGGATCAATAGCACAACAGGCGATCGCTGCTATTATTCTCAACAGAGGTAGCTCAGGATGGTAATCCCATGACGAATAACAGTACAGTATGATGCTATTTTGTCAAAAAATTTCCCAAAAACCACATAATTTGTGATTCAGCAATAGAGATTAAGATTCTTTAACTGGAATTTGGCATTAAAATTAGACGGACTACAAAAATTTATTCATAAATTAGTAACAATATTGACCGTACTCAAGTAGTCTCACTGCGAGATAGTAAACATTAACTCATACTAGGAGAAGACAGTGAACCTATTAAATGAGGCCCAAGAACAACAACTTAAGGAAATAAGTAAATATTTATTACAAGTAAGACAAGAGAAAGGTATACGTATAGAAGAAGTAGCTGCTAAAACAAATATTAGACTATATTTCTTACAATCTTTAGATGCAGGCAAGTTTGCTGAACTACCTGAGCCTGTTTACATCCAAGGATTTATCCGTCGCTATGCAGATATCTTGGGTTTGGATGGACAGGCGTTGGCGAAAAGTTTTAGTGTCAATGGTGAATCTGCAATTCAAGAATCCCATCGTGATGACAAAGAACAGATAAAAGAAAAACCAAAAATTCGTATTCCTTTGTTTGTCCCTTACGTTTTATTGCTAGCAGTTGCGGCGGTTGGACTGATTTATGTACTTAATCCCAAACTAATCACTCAATCTCTGGCCAATAAACAAGAATCAGAAACGACTACCCCAAAACAAGCCGAGCCTTCACCCTTGACAGTTGCACCCCAGGCTCAAACACCAGAATCACCAGAATCAATAGTTTCAGACTCGGAAAATTCCCCATCATCATCTACCCCAGCAGCTTTAGGCGATAGTTCTACGACCACACCATCAGCCACACCTGGTAATGAAAATAATGGTAATTCAGCCGTTGCAGTGACGTTAGAACTACAAGGTAATTCATGGTTACAAGTAAAAGCCGATGGTAAGACAGAATTTGTTGGCGAATTAACCAAAGGCGATCGCCGAACATGGACAGCAAAAAAACAGCTAACTGTACGTTCTGGTAATGCAGGGGCTGTACTAATTTCCGTCAACGAGAAGCCAGCAGAACCCCTGGGCAGTAATGGTATTGTCAAAGAAGTAACATATACTCCGGAAGTGGTGAGTCAGCAATAATAGGTCATGGGTCAATTGTCATTAGTTAGTAAAAAACTCAAGAACAACTGACCACTGACCACTGACCACCAAACATTTAAGAAATTTTTGGCTGACTTAGATGCCAACTAGTGGACTGTTCATAAGCGTAAGCTACTTGTAGTAGTTGGTCTTCTCGTAGTACTTTGCCAATTAGTTGTAGTCCAATTGGTAATCCCTGCTCATCAAAACCACAGGGGAGGCTTAAACCTGGAAGACCAGCCAAGTTAACGGGAATAGTCATCAAGTCGTTTAAGTACATACTGATGGGGTCAGCAGTTTTTTCTCCTGCTTTAAATGCTGTGGTGGGAGCAGTTGGAGAAACTAACACATCTACATTTTTGAAGGCATTTTCAAAGTCTTGCTTAATCAAAGTACGCACTTTTTGGGCTTTGAGATAATAAGCATCGTAATAGCCAGCCGAAAGAGCGTAAGTACCAATCATGATTCGTCGCTTGACTTCTGCACCGAAGCCAGTGGCGCGGGTACGCTTATACATAGACAGTAAATTGTCTCCTTCCGGCGCACGCCAGCCATATTTTACGCCATCGTAGCGGGCTAGGTTGGCTGATGCTTCTGATGGAGCAATGATGTAATAGCTAGGTACGCCATAACGGAAGTTAGGACAGGAAATTACATGAATTTCAGCCCCTAGACGTTGTAATTGTTCGATCGCTTTAGTAACAGCTTGTTCAACAACAGAATCTAAACCTTCGCCAAAAGTTTCTTTGATTACGCCAATCCTCAGTTTACCTCTGGCTTTGAGGTCTGGTTTTAAGCTAGCTACATAGTCAGGGATTTCCACTTTGAGACTGGTGGAATCTTTGGGATCATAACCTGCGATCGCCTTTAATAGTATCGCTGTATCTTCTACTGACTTGCCAAAGGGGCCAATTTGATCCAAGGATGAAGCGTAAGCTACCAAGCCATAACGGGAAACTAGACCATAGGTGGGTTTGAGTCCTACCACACCACAAAAAGAAGCTGGTTGACGAATGGAACCACCGGTATCCGAACCCAGCGCTACCACACATTCTTCCGCCGCCACAGCCGCAGCTGAACCACCAGAAGAACCGCCAGGAACTCTCGATAAATCCCAAGGATTAGCTGTCACTTGATAGGCAGAATTTTCAGTAGAACTGCCCATTGCAAATTCATCTAAATTGGTTTTACCAACCACTACAGCCCCTGCATCCAGAAGTTTTTGTGTCACAGTTGACTCATAAGGCGGCACAAAATTTTCCAGAATCCGCGAAGCGCAGGTGGTGGGGATTCCCTTGGTACACATATTGTCCTTAACACCGATAGGAATCCCCGCCAGTAGCCCAATTTCCTCGCCTGCTGCTATTTTGGCATCCACAGCACGAGCCTGTTCTAACGCCTGCTGTGCCGTGATGTGTAAGAAACTATGCAGCTTTGGCTCTAGCTCTTGAATGTGGTCTAAAGTTTCTTGGGTAATTTCAACGGCAGAACGTTCTTTTTTAACTAGCTGTTCGTGCAACTCGCGGATGGATGCCATGATTGCTCTCTTAGTGACTCAAGTCATTGATTTTAGTACATATTGTGCGGGATTGGTCAATGGTCAGTTGCCAATTGTCAGTGGTGAGGCAGTGCGTTGGGGAGACAGCGCTGTGGGCGGCTTTGCCGACTTGAAGCGACTGTCGTCGGGTTCCCCGACTTGTAGCAACTGCCGTTCCCCGGAGGGGTTAGTTGTCAATAGAAGAAACGTTGTATACAAAGTCTGTACATTAATTCCTCTCCTTGCTCCCTCCGAAGTTCCCTTTACCCAATTCTTAATGAAAGAAACAGCAAATAGGTGTGTAATAACCGTATTCTTAGTGTTTATTTAAAATTTAACAAAAAATAGTAAGAAATTGCTGAATAATTGGCTAATAATTTTAGCTATTGTGGTGTAAGGCTATAGCAGTGTTCACTCGCCAATAAATTATATAAGATGGATTTTAGTAAAAGTTAAATTTTAGCTAAATATAGAAATTAATTGCTTAACTAGCAAATTATTTTGAGGTATAAATAGATGATAAAAATAGCAAGCCGTAAGTTTTTGGGTGTAGAAAATGTCTATGACATTGGGGTTGGACGTGATCACAATTTTTTCGTCAAAAATGGATTAATAGCTTCTAATTGTTTCAATAAATCCCATTCCACAGCTTATGGATATGTTACTTATCAAACTGCATATCTAAAAGCTAATTATCCATTGGAATATATGGCGGCGTTGCTGACGGCTAACAGCAACGATACAGACAAGGTGCAGAAATATATTTCTACCTGTCTAAGCATGAATATTCAGATAGAACCGCCGGACATCAATCGCTCAGGTGTAGACTTTACCCCAGTCGCGGGTAAGATATTATTTGGATTTTCGGCTGTGAGAAACGTAGGACAGAATGCGATCGCCTCAGTTTTAGAAGCAAGAGAGACAACAGGAGAGTTTAAATCATTAGCTGATTTCTGCGATCGCGTAGACTTGCGTGCTGTTAATCGCCGCACCCTTGAATCACTAATTTACTGTGGAGCCTTTGACAAAATTGAAGCGAATCGTCACCAATTAATCCAAGATTTAGAATTAGTCTATGATTGGGCCCAATCCCGTGCTAGAGATCGTGCTAGTGGTCAAGGAAACCTGTTTGATTTATTAGGTGGATATTCTTCTACTAGTACCAAAACAGCTAATAATGCCTTTGAAACTGCTCCTAAAGCTAAACCTGTACTAGATTATCCCCCACAGGAAAAATTACGCTTAGAAAAAGAATTATTAGGATTTTATGTCTCCGACCATCCCTTAAAATCTTTAAGGTCAGTAGCACCACTTTTAACACCAATTAATCTTTCACAACTAGGAGAACAACGAGAAGACACAAGATTGTGTGTGATTGTCATGCTTAACGGTGTAAAAAAAGTCATGACAAAGAAAGGCGATGCAATGGCAATTCTGCAACTTGAAGACTTAACATCTCAATCAGAAGCAGTAGTTTTTCCGAAAACTTATGAGCGCATTAGTTTCTTACTTCAAGTAGATGCCAGATTAATTATTTGGGGTAAAGTAGACCGACGAGACGAACAAACTCAATTAATTGTAGAAGATGCAGAGCCAGTAGAAACTGTACAAATGGTGATGGTAGAACTTCAGCCTCAACAAGCAGCCAATATTGAAGAACTACACCGCTTAAAAACAATTTTGCAAGAACAATGTGGAGATAAAGAAAAAGCCAAAATGCCCATAATTGGAATTGTGCAATCTGAAAATTCTCGGCGATTAGTGCGCTTAGGTTGGCAATTTTGTGTTCAAGATGCTCGAATTACCGTGCAAGCATTACAAAATGCGAGATTTCCAGCACAACTTAAACCTCTGATTGGTGGTTCATGAGGAGATGAAATAGGAAGTGAGAAGAGGCAATACTTCTCTGCGTTCTTGAGTGTGTCGTAGGCTCAGTAACAAGGTGTAGGGGAAAGAATATCTTACTCAGTACTCAGTATTACTGAGAAATAATCATATTAGTTAAACTACTACGTCAACAGTATATTGACATAGTAATTCTTGGGCTTCACAGTTTTTTTCGTTACTTATGCGGATGATGTTTTCCTGTAGTAAGTGGTATCTTTTTATGCCATGAGGATTTGGGCAAGAGCTAGGGGAAGGAGTTAATATTTTGATGATTGCAAATGATTTGAGTAAGTTTGTTTCCTATTGTAAAAAAATTCAACCCCAAACTCAGGAGGACATCAAGCAGTTTTTTGAAGGGGTGATTGCCTTTCCTTATGATAAGGAACTTCTTTTGCAGGCTTATTTATTTTTAAATATTCAAAACTTGTTCCCTTCATGTTATGAATTGCTCTTATTTGAAAAGTCCCCAATTGCCGATTATACAGACCTGGGTAAATGTGATTTTGTTTACCTGACATTTCAAGGTAATCTGTTTTTAATTGAGACAAAATTTATTGATACAGAAGCAACAGGCGCAACAGAAAGAAAACGCAGAAATAAACATAGAAATAAGGTATTTGAACAAGTAATTACCTTAAAAAGTCGGTTTGGTGAATATTGGGACATACGCTCTGAACAGTTGGAATGTGGGGTTTTTACCACGGATTCGGATATTGATTGGCGAGGAAATAGTATAAATGTTACGACTAAATCTATATCGATAGATAGCCTAGAAAAGTGGCGTAGAACCTATAAGCAAATTAATCAAACTTAGTTTTTTAAGATTCTTAAATATTGTATGATTTTGGGCGATCGCTGATATTTTCTATAGTTCGGAATAGCATTCTATATCTTTAAAAATTTCCATTCAATAAACTTAATATATTAAAAGGATGTTAGGGACAGTATAGCAATCTGCCCCTATTTGTATGTAATTTTGTTTGTCGCCGACAACACCTTTTGATTAACACACAGAGGAGCGGAGGAGATCCTTGCACAGCGATTAGTGATTTTTTTAATTGCAAGTCCCCAAACTGATGAACTCAATTTACTATTTTATAGTACAATTGTACTTAATTTATAAAAATATCATGCAAACTCAGTAGGAGGGCGATAACATTTATGAAACAAATCGAACCTAGCTACAAGACTACTATTTCCCTGCCATTAATGTTGCCACAGGTAACAGTAAATAAAGCCATAGTGCCTCTACAACCCCAATCGGAAAGTCTGAGCAGTGGATGGGAGCGTTTGATTACCGTTGTGCAGCATATCAACCAGATGGCAATAGAGTTAGAGGCAAAGATATTAGAACTCAAGACAATAGCTAGTACGATTAATAGTCAAATTAATTATTTAACAGAAAATAGCGATCGCCCATATATCAGTATTTGCCAGTATTCATCGGTGAGTGTCCCTGTGGTGAAACAACAGCCAGATCAATCATTTATTCTGACAACCCGAAAAGTTGATTTATTTCGAGCCGAGCGAGAAGCGGCACAACTAGCGCAACAACTCCGCCAGCACACACAAAAGAAAAAATCTGCACCCATGAGGAATTGAAGGCAGGGGGAAAAGAAAATTATTAGCAACTGACTATTGACTAATTAGTATGTTTACCCGTTGGGCTGTAACAGTTATGCTGAAGGAAGTCATATCTTGAAACTCCCAGGCACTTCGTGTTGCTACGTGCAGGGATTCTTAGGCTAATCACGGGCATTAAACCAGATGAAAAGCAACTGACGAATGACAACTGACAACTGACACACGCAGTGCAACTAAAAAGAGGTTAAGAGAAGGTGTTAAGAACACTTTTAGTAATTGTCATTGGTTTCTTACCGTCTATGTTCTCCTTGTGGGTAATCCGTAAAACCCAATTACGGACACGCTCACGCCTCAGACAAGCAGCCACAAATATTGCTAGGGTGCGGATACAGCAAAATATTAGACCTTTAGAAAGCGATCGCTATTATTTAGAAGGGGTAGGCTACTTAATTGGTGACATCAGTTGCAAATTCAACGCACGTTCTGGCTATCTCCGTTGTGCTGTTAATCCCAGAGGCCCTTGTCAGGGTTGCCGCTATTATGAATGCCCTATGAGTGATGAAAACTCAACAGGGTATAAGGGTATAGGGGTATAGGGGTATAGGGGTTTATGGGTATAGGGGTATGGGGGTATAGAGGCTAAGAGAAGAACAGTATTTATAAGGTATCTTGATTTAATTATTAGTTGTTTCCCTCACACCCCTAAACCCTCACACCCTTACACCCCTAAATCCTCACACCCCCGCAGCTTCATTTAATTTGGTGCGTAAGTCTGTCCATGTCACCCCTGCAAGACTGGGGAGGACTACATGAGCTGCACCTACACGCTCGACGGGGCCAAGTCCTACTGCCCACATTCCCCCAGCTAAAGCGGCTTCCACACCTGCGGCGGCATCTTCCACGACTACACATTGTTTTGGTTCTAGTCCTAACTGATGGGCAGCGAAGAGAAATAAATCTGGTGCTGGCTTGGGTTTTTGGACACTGTAACCATCAGCGATCGCATCTACTTTATCAGCAAGCCCTAGCCTTTCGATCACTGTGTGAGCATTTTTACTAGCTGAACCGATACCTAGTTTAATTCCCGCTTGCCGTAGTTCATCTAAAAGAGCGATCGCTCCTGGTAATAAATCTTTAGGTGTAATGTGTTCAATTAGTTCTACATAGTAGCAATTTTTACGCTCCATCATCTCTTGAATTTGTGCTTCTGAATAAGGTCTATCCCCAATAATCCGCATCAAGGACTCACGACGAGACACCCCCCGCAAGGCTTCGTTAGCCTTTCTATTAAAAGGAATCCCTTCCTCATCAGCCAGCCTCTGCCACCCTAAATAATGATATTCTGCCGTATCAGTTAATACACCATCCAAATCAAAAATAAATCCTCGAATGTCTGGGGAATGGGTATGAGGGGTCGGGGATTGGGTACTCGTGACTCCCCCAGTCCCCAGTCCCCAGTCCCCAATCCCTACCCCCCCAGGCAAATCAAACGGATACCACTGCCCACGCCAATGTAGTTGAAACTTCAGACGTGTCCAATTTGGGGGTAAATGGGGGTTGGCGATGGGGCCTTGTTCTGTGAGTTGGATTCCACCAAAACCGAAAATTACTGCCTGCCAAATGCCACCAGCACTGGCTCCGTGAATACCGTCATTGGTGTTACCTCGGCTATCTTCTAAATCAACCATAAGTGCCTGCATAAACCGTTCGTAGGCGGTGGCTGATTTCCCCAAATCTGAGGCTAATATGCCATGAATTGCCGGGCCTAGTGATGAACCGTAGGTAATATCCGTCCGGGGTGCGTAATAATCCCAATTACTTTTTAAAGCTTTTTCGTTGTAGGGAAACTCTGCTGATAGGCGCATCAGGTACAGCAGCATCAAGACATCTGGTTGCTTGAGGACTTGGTGTTGGTTAGTGGTTTCTATACCCAAGATGGCTTGCATAGAACGCTGGCGTGGTTCGTAGTCTTCCAAGTTGATATCTTTTAATTGGAAAAATCCCTCAAATTGTTCGATTAATCCGGTTGAGGAGTCGTAAAAAATGCAAATTTTCTTGATGATGTCTTGCCAGTGAGTTTCTAACTCTGGAGTAAGTTGCAGTTTTTCTTCTAGTTCTTTGGCTCCTTCGGGGAAGGTATGACGCAACCAGTCAGCAACTTTCAGCGCCTTTTCTAGATGCCATTGCACCATTCGGTTCGTGAAGGTGTTGTTGTGTACAAACTCGTGGTATTCATCCGTACCAATCACCCCACGGATTTCATAGCGATCGCCTTGGGAGTTATACTCAACTCGGCTACTCCAAAAAATAGCGGCATCTAAGATAATTTCTGCACCATAATCGCGCATCCAAACATCATCACTAGTAGCTTGCCAGTATTGCCAGACAGCATAGGCAATATCTGCACTGTTATGAATTTCGCGATCGCGGCACCAAATACGCACATCTTCGCCATAATAATTATCAGGCAATGCCCAACGCGGCGTAACTTCATCCCCAGTATCACCACTTTCCCAGGCATACATCGCCCCTTTAAAGCCGTAATGGGTGGCTTTGCGTCGCGCCCCGTTGATGGTGTGGTGGCGGTAGCTGAGTAAGTTCCGGGCTAAAGCTGGTTGTGTGAAGGTGAAAAAGGGCAAGATAAAAATCTCTGTATCCCAGAAAATATGTCCACGATAACCAAAGCCGGAAAGGGTTTTAGCGGGAATACTGACTTTTTCATCATGGTATGGGGCAGCAATTAGCAACTGAAACAGGTTGTAGCGGACAGCAAAAGCGGCTGTAGGATCTCCTTCTATGTATATATCGCTTTTTTGCCATACTTCGTCCCAGGCTTGCTTATTCGCCGTGA
Organism: Trichormus variabilis 0441; assembly: GCF_009856605.1. NCBI lineage: Bacteria > Bacillati > Cyanobacteriota > Cyanophyceae > Nostocales > Nostocaceae > Trichormus > Trichormus variabilis. Next base: position 5,983,813 of record NZ_CP047242.1, read on the forward strand.
GTAGAGTTGTGTAGTCTGGTAGTTGTGCCAGCTTTTCTTGAGCGGCGGTAACTGGTTTATTGACTTCCCTTGAGGTAAAAACTGTCACTAGCTTTTCCACAGTGATAGTTTGTTGAGATTTAGCTAAAAAACTGGCGCTGATAGTGGGATATCCAGGGACGATGCTCACTTGTAACGCGGCCTCTACTCCTGATATGGTCATCTTGGCTGCCATACCGATTTCAATCTGGGTTCCACGGGTACGACTTTGCAACCAGATACCCGGCTCGGTTTTACCTTGGTCTATTCCTTCCCAATGATTGAAACCTTGATTTTCAGCGTAGCCGTTGATACTAGCTTGAATTTCAACTAAGCAATCACCATCATGAGCTGTGATTTGGCAACGCTGCCCCAATATATGGTGATCTGCTAGACTAGCGAAACGTTCAAAGTGGATATCAATGATGCTACCACTGGGGCTACGCCAACGCAGAGAACGACTGAGCAGACCTTGACTGACATCAAGTTTACGTTCATATTGTAATATTTCTCCCTGATCCATGCGGAAGCGATCGCCATTAATCGCAATTATCATCGGCAACCAATCAGGACAGTTAGCAAGTTCCGTATAAACTACAGGTACATCATCATAGACACCATGAATAAAAGTGGCAGGTAAACCACGGGCGTGACCTTCCTCTAAGCTACCTCTAGTACCTAAGTAACCGTTACCGATGGTGAAAACGGTACTTCTAGAATGCAATTGCTCAGGGTTAAACCTAGTTTCGGTTAATATCCAATCTTGATAAGTAAAATCACGAGAAGGACATTTTGTGTTCATGGTGAATGACTAATAACGATTGACTAATGACAACTCATGTGCTTTGCTAAAATTTGCTCGGCTCTGGGTTTATAAATTAGGTGAAATAGGCTTTCCATATAACGAACTCTGGCTTCGCTGCTTTCTGGGCGGATAAAGTTCCAGAAGCTGTAGATTTTAGTCAGTGCTAGTAATTGACTGGTGTGTAACTGCCAGTTGTATTTTTGATGAATGCGTTGGCTCATCCATTGAGATACTTCTTGCCAATGTTCGGGATGGGTATCGCACTCTTGGAAGAATGCCAAAATTTTTTCGGCTGTTCCTTCTAAGTCTGTGGGATTAATCCGAAATCCATTATTTTGATCTTCTAGAATTTCTAAAGAACCACCAAATTTAGTAGCAAAGGTGGGTAAGCCAGAAATCATGGCTTCTAAAATACTGCGTCCAAAGGCTTCAAACCGGGCAAAGTGGAGATAAATTCCCCGATAATCTGCCACTAAGCGATAAGCTTCACCGACTTCTTGGTTAGGAAGTCGTAGCCCTAGCCAGCGAATATGGCCTTGTAGCTGATATTGGTTAATGATGTTGTGAAGTTTTTCAATTTCCCTGGCTTCTTCGGGATTGGTAGTTTCATCTATGTTTAACTTACTGGTGAGCAGAATCAGGTTAGAGTGTGCTTGTAATTCTTGACTTCTGCCGAAGCATTCAGCCAAGCCAGTCAGATTTTTGATGGAAGTAATAGGGGCAACTGCAAAGATGGGTGGCTTTTGGGGTTGCTCTAAATAACCGAAGATTTGGGAGTCTTGACGATGAAATAATAAGTCATGGACGCTTTGACTAAGATTTGGGTCTCTATCTGCTGTTTGGCTATAAGGGAAAAAGACTTGCTCATTTACCCCTGGCGGAACCATGTTGAATTTAGGACTAAACAGGTCTACACCATCGACTACATGATATAGATGGGGCATGGTAAAGAACTTGTAGGACTCATACTGTCCCACACTTTCGGGTGTGCCGAAAATTTCTTGGTAGGATGAGGTGATGATAAAGTCAGCCGCATTCATCGTAATTAAATCGGCGGTAAATTGTACTGAGAAGTGATATTTTTCCTCAGAGTTTTGCCAATATAAGTTACTAAATAAATTTTTCGGCTTTTCTAACGAGTGGGCAATGTTGCAATGGGTGACTTTGAGGCGACGGGCGAGGAGAAAAGCAACTAAGTTACCATCGCTGTAGTTACCTACAATTAAATTCGGTTTGCCTTGGAATTGGGCTAGTAGTTGTTTTTCGGCATCTAAAGCAAAGGTTTCTAGATAAGGCCAAATCTCAAATTTAGATATCCAGTTGTTGGTAATTGCTGGATTAAATTCCCCGAAAGGAACCCGCAAAATCCAAGCATTCTCTGTGTTATGTAACTTTTCTAAGCGCAGGTTACAGTATGTACCTTCACAGTGAGGAATCAGCCTGGTGAGAATAATGATGTGGGGTTGAATACCTAACACTTCCAGCCCAGCCAGCTTGATTTCCTGCTGTAGTTTGTTTTCTAAACTGCGTGCTTGCTCTAGAACATAGATAACTTGACCTAAGGTTTCATCCCGTCCCATAACATCTTCTTGAGCTACCCAACCGTGAATCGAAACTAGAACCACCCGAAAGACCGCAGGTACACGGGCTACAAATGCTTCTAAAACAGCAGGTTGGGGAGAATCAATCAATCTATCCAGCAGTGTAATAGTTTCCAGAATACGCTCGGCTGTATTACCCCATCCTGGCTCAAAGCCGAGTGCTTGTAGTTCAATGTAGAATTTTTCGTATGGTTCTTCCGGGGGTAAGTCCGAAAGAAATTTAATCGCTGCGTGAATTTGTTTAGCTAGGTGGATACCTGAGGGAATAGCATCCCCAATCATCAAGTTAATCCCATCGTATTGCAGTCCCCGTAAAGCTAAGTACACTAACTCGACCCAATATTGAGGGTCAGTCGCTATCTGACTGCATAGATAACGATTGAGGAAGGCTAAACCTTGACCAATATTTCTAGGGTCGCTAATACTGGGGGAAGCTTCGTAAAATGAACTGAGGTCAATTTCTAAGATGTTGGGTTCATAGGCATTAACTAGGCGATCGCTCACATCTAAAAAGGCATCAATTGGCATAGAATCAAACTTAGCTAGGTCTGATGTCAGTCGCCAAACTTCTTGGTTAGCAATCCTTGGACGCACCACAAACCATGTACTGTCCTCTGCTAAAACAATTTCATGGGTATATTGAATCAGTTTACCTACGGATGAGGAATAGTAAAAATATGTGGGCTTTTGGGCTTGCTGACAGTATTGGGAAAAAGTATGCAGAATCTCGTTTCTCAGGAAGTAACGTTTACCTGAGGAATCTAAGGCAATGATCAACTGTTGCAGGGCAGCTTTTTCCTCACCATTAGCAAAAATAGGGTGAAATAGTTCGTGCATGACGATTTCCAGAACTCTAGCCAGGTCACGACCTCATTTTTGTCTCCTCAACAAATGTAATTTTCGTATAAAGTTCGTTTAAATACGCGTAATTGGTAATTGGTGATTGGTAATGTAAAAATCATTACCAAAATTGGCTATTACGGATTAAGACCAACCATCTTCTGTGTAATTAAATAAACTTGATACTTAGTAATCGGCTTAGAGGTACATTGCCTTTGTTGACCTTTGTATAGTAGATAGTCCTTCAGTGTCTTGCCTTCTAGCTCTGGTATGACTTGTAAGGGTATAGGGGTATAGGGGTATAAAATAAATGTTTGCAACCCTTACACCCTTAAACCCTTACACCCCTACACCCAGCCTCAACAGACAACCTGGGTGCGTAGTTCTAAGTTATTAGTCGAGTCGCTACGTCAGTATATTTTAAATATTTAAATAAACTTCTTATTTCCAAAGGCATAATCCAGTAGTTTTTGTTATGCTGGACTAGACAATTTAAGTTTTTTTTAAGCGGTAATTATACCGCAATAAAATTTAATTTGCAAGTTGAATTTTCTATACAATTAGTCTTGTTTTGTACATAAAGATTAATTAGGCGATCGCTCTCAAAAGTTGATATTTTTTTTAATGTAGAGGGTCAACGAGCTGAGCAACTAATTGTCTAGCTGTGTTGGATCAAAACTTTGCTCATTTTCAATTTTTTTATGAGTCATCATCTACCCGACACCAAGATACCCGCTCCGTGCATTGTAAACACGGGCATTATTGTGAACAAGCTCGACATGAAGCGTTTATTGGCTGATTTAGGTCGAGTCCACTACATCTACACCCAAGAAGGCCAATTACAGAGCGAGGGTGAAGGGGATGTGATGGAAGTTTTTGCTAACTCACGAAGGTCTACCTTAGTGGCTAACAGCACTCTTTATCTCAATGTTGCTAGCTTTGATTATCTGGAATTGAAACAATCACCCCAAAAAGAAACTTTCTTTGATTTGATGCAGGAAGGCGCTTGCTTACGCTTGATTCCTTTATCGACACCTATTCAAGAACGTCGTGAACGGACTTGGAATGTCAGCGCTATCGAGGCGATGATGGAGGAAGTCCTAGCAGCTAGATGGGATGCAGAAATTGATGATGACTGTTGTGATGGCTTTTAAATAGTAACTAAATACCATATACTCATAAAATTTGAAAATTGGTAATAGATAAGCGGTAAAGGGTGATGACTAATCAGTTACTGTTTATTTATTACCAATTATTTTGGGTAAGTGCTGAGTCAGAATTTCTCCTTTATCTTCTTCCCCTGCTCCCTACCTATTTTTGTCCATATACTTAAACAAGCTGAATCTTACCTTGAGTGCTATATTTTCTTTTCAATCCCTAGCTCGTTGTAGCCAAACAAAAGCCAGAGCAGGGGTATTTTTAACTCCCCACGGTGTTGTAGAAACTCCGAGATTTATGCCGGTGGGAACCCTGGCCAATGTAAAGACTGTCACCCCAGCCCAACTGAAGGAGACTGGGGCGCAGATGGTTCTTTCTAATACTTATCATCTCCATCTCCAACCAGGGGAAGCCATTGTGGCTGGTGGTGGTGGATTGCATAAATTTATGGGCTGGAATGGGCCGATGCTCACCGATTCTGGTGGGTTTCAGGTTTTCAGCTTGAGCGAAATGAGAAAAATTACGGAAGAGGGTGTAACTTTTCGCTCACCCCACGACGGGCAAATTATTAAATTAACGCCGGAACGCTCTATAGAGATTCAAAATATTTTAGGGGCTGATGTTATCATGGCGTTCGATGAATGTCCCCCCTACCCAGCGACTCGCCAGGAAGTAGAAGCGGCGACTGAGCGGACTTATCGTTGGTTGGAACGTTGTATTACGGCGCATCAACGCCAGGATCAAGCGTTGTTTGGTATTGTTCAAGGTGGGGTATATCTGGATTTACGGGCTAAAGCTGCCAATACTTTAACTGAGCTAGATTTACCTGGTTATGCCATTGGTGGGGTGAGTGTGGGGGAACCACCAGAAATGATGGCGCAAATTGTCCAAGCTACAGCACCACTGTTACCAGCACACAAGCCCCGCTACTTGATGGGTGTGGGAACTTATCGAGAAATGGTAATTGCGATCGCCTCTGGTATAGACTTATTTGATTGCGTCATTCCCACCCGTTGGGCGAGACACGGTACAGCAATGGTAAAAGGCGAACGTTGGAACTTAAAAAATGCTAAGTTCCGTGAAGATTTTGCCCCCATAGATGAAACTTGCCCTTGTTATGCTTGTCAAAATTTCAGCCGTGCCTATATTTCTCATTTAGTGCGATCGCAAGAAATTTTAGCCTACACTTTACTGAGCATTCACAATATTACCGAACTCATTCGCTTTACCCAAAAAATTCGTGAAGCAATATTAAGCGATCGTTTTTTGGAAGAATTTGGTCACTGGTTAAACTCGCCGGAAACTGAAGTTGATAATGGGTAATGACGCGATGTGCGACTTATTTTTGAAACCCCTCTCCAAACCTCTCCCCGAAGCGGAGAGAGGCTTTGAATCTTGCTCCCCTTCCCTGCAAGGTAAGGGGTTGGGGGTTAGGTTTGAGAGAAAGTTGCACACGGCGTGTAATGGGTATTTTGAATTTTGAATTCCGCTTTGCGGTACTAGACCTTGAGGAACCAGCGTTGGCGGTACATAAGGACAGCGACAGCCCACCATAATAAAACGGTGACTAGGGCGAATAGTAGGGAACCGTTATAGGTTCCAGCCCAGGAAGCAAAGATATTTTGGTATATCCAGTTAAAGGTGCTGGGGGCTGTTTCTCCTGTGCCGATTTTAGTTCTGACTAAGATTTTAATGAGTAAAACTGATGGGACGAAAAGAGCGATCGCATTTAACCCCATAATTTCCCAAGGCTTACTCCAGCGTTTGATTAACCTCACCTCAATGAGTTCATAACAAGCGGCTAATAGTAATAAAGCCCAACCACTGGTAAACACCACATAAGAACTTGTCCACAGTTTTTTATTAATGGGAAATACCCAACCCCAACCCCAACCAACAATTAAGCAACCAATCCCAAATAATGCTAATCCTACACTTGTACGTGTTTGTACTGACTGTTTGCGTATCCATTCCCCAGTAAAATAACCAGCTAAAACACTTACAATCGCGGGAATTGTGCTGAAAAGTCCTTCTGGGTCGCCCAAATTTTTAAACCCATCCCCCGCATACAGATGAGCTTGAGGTATAATCAGGCGGTCAACATAAGCCCCGAAGTTGCCTTCCCTAGTTAACACCCCAGCACCATAGTCAGGTACAGGGACATACATCATCGTGAGCCAATAGCCGACGAGTAAAACCCCAGCTAGTATCCATTGTCCTTTGCGCGGTAAGTTGAGGACTGCCAAGGAAGCAAACAAGTAACTCAGGCTAATACGCTGCAATACTCCCATGATGCGGATATTACTCAAATCAAACGTCCATATACCCTTATTCCAAAAGCCATTGAGTAACAAACCCAAAACAAAGAGGATGGCGGCGCGGCGGAAGATACGCCAGTAAACAGCTGAGGTGGGTTTATTCTCCTGGGTGTATTTGGATAGAGAAAAGGACATTGCCACACCGACAATGAATAAAAAGAAAGGAAATACTAAATCAGTTGGTGTGCAACCATGCCATTCAGCATGAGCTAAGGGAGGATAGACATCATCTGCAACTCCCGCCATGTTGACGAGAATCATCCCTGCAATAGTAATACCGCGAAATACATCAAGCGAAGTCAGGCGCATGAACAGAATTTTGTACTTGATGAGTATCTAAGCTACCTCGCCTACTGCACGGAATTAATTAATTTTTACAAACCTTTGACAACCCCTATAGAACTACTGAATTTTGAAGTTCCATTGCTGTGGCGCTGACCGAGATGATGCGGCGGTTTCTGGTGCAAAATTAAATACTGCTCACTATGTCAACTACCTGCATATATAACTACAAATATAAATTTATTATCAAGCAACTAAGCTGTTATCAAGTGTTTTAATGATGGCTGTTAACTGTGTTAACTTTCCTTGCATTCTTCTGAAAATCGTGAAATATTAGAACCATAAAGTGCGCTGTCGATAAACTTCAAGCGGCTTCCACCAAAGTATTTGTCACGTTGGACATTAAAGCCAGCCACTATATGTGCTGCTGCAATAATATTCTGCCCAAGTCTCATGTCTTGAGGCGAACGCTATTGTGCGCCCGTTGTCTTTTACGTTGACAAAACCTGCACCTGTATCCCGATACATAAAAAATCTTTGTGGTAATTATCACATCATTTTTTATGCAGAATAAAGCTTGCTCATTTGTTATTTTTGTTTCACGGTAGGAGGAAGATATGTTTCTAACAAGACGATTATTCTTAGGTGCTTTGACATTATCTTTAATTAGTTCGACTAGTTATCCATCCAAAAGTTTAGCCAATTCTCAACTATCTACAAAGCCTGTACAAGAATTTTACACTGCAAGCCTATTAAATACTGTTCTAAATCCTCTTTTACACCCTTATAGATGCCCTACCAAATTAAGAGTTATTAACGCTGCGGTTCCTACTGCATCACCAGTTGATGTCATTGTCAACGGTCAAAGAGTTTTGGAGAATGTAAATTTTCGTCAAGCTAGTAGATATGTAAATGTAACACCAGGAAATATTCAGGTACTTTTTGTGACATCCGGCACTAACAGTACAATTGCTTCTAGAACCTTTACAGGAGCGCCTAATAGTGCTTATACAGTAGCAATAACAGGAACACTACAAGGCCCTTCAGGTCAACCATTATTTAATCAATCACCCTTTGTGATTCCAGAGGATTTAACACAGCCTAATCCAGGTAAATTTAAAGGACGTTGGTATCGCTTTTCGGAAACTAGTGCTGTTATAGATTTCCGTATTAGCAAATCCTCTAGCCCAAATTTGGATGAAACTCGTATCACAGACCTGACACCCAAAACTGCTATTCCTTACCCAGAACTTACGGCTGGTACATATAACTTTAATCCAGTTCTACCTGACCAATTTGACCCATTGATCAATAATGCCTTCAACCCACCAATCACAGTAGAAGTTGCCAATCAACAAGTCCCGGCCGGAGTCATTTTTGATGTAATTGCTACAGGTAATGGCTTAGGCCAAGCACCTAACTCATTGCTACTTACAACTGCCTCAACACAAACAGCGCCTCCTGATGCTAATGGGTGTTATCAGATTGTGCAGTAAGTAATATCAATTTAGTGAGGCATTTTTAGCCATAGGAATCTGATTTAATTTTTGAAAAAATCGTATAACTATTGAAGCGGAAGCGGCTGATTCAATCAGATCCGCTTCAATAGTTATTAATGTGACTGCCAACCAATGGCGGCGAGAAGAATAAATGACATAATTAAAGTACACCAAAAAACCAGTCCATCCGTTCTGCCCAGAGTAGCAGCAGAATTGCTTGTAATAATCCTGGGATAAGTTCTTGCAGTTCATTATCCACTGGTGTTTCGTCAGAGTCTGGTAGTTCGTCGGCTGAAGGTAAGTACCTTGGCAAGTTGAAGTTTAGCATGACGGGTTGCCCCAAAATCTTCTACACCAGTGTTTTCATCAGCATTATAGCGGTTTCTTTGGGGTGGAGTGTGGCTTCACCCCCACACCCTCACACCCCTACACCCTGACACCCTTAGAGGTTGTTTGAAAAGTGATTGGCTGTGATTTTAAGCACTCGTTGATCCCCCCTAACCCCCCTTAAAAAGGGGGGAAATGAATCAAAATCCCCCTTTTTAAGGGGGATTTTGGGGGATCTAAAATGTTTTGCTACCAAGCATAGGACTTTTCAAACATCCTCTTACACCCCTACACCCTTACACCCCCATACCCCCATACCCCCATACCCCTATACCCCCACACCTACACTCTGATATCCTCTAGTACATGGTGTGAGTGAAGGTTAAGTTGTTATTAAAACGCAGATTTTTTGCTGAGGTGTAACGAATAAAGTCTAAACTAAAAAGTCTTGTGCAGCAAAACTTGTCACTATAAATGATGTAATCATGTCTAAGGTTCTCGTCTCCGATCCTATTGACCAGGCTGGCATTGACATTCTCTCGCAAGTCGCTACTGTTGATGTCAATACAGGTCTCAAACCAGCAGAATTAATAGAAATTATTGGTCAGTATGACGCGTTAATGATTCGTTCGGGTACGCGCGTCACGCAAGAAATTATTGAAGCAGGTACACAGCTGAAAATCATCGGTCGTGCCGGTGTGGGTGTGGATAATGTAGATGTTCCGGCTGCTACTCGTCGAGGAATTGTTGTTGTCAATTCTCCTGAGGGGAACACCATCGCCGCCGCCGAACACGCCTTGGCAATGATGCTGTCATTATCTCGCCACATCCCCGATGCTAACGCTTCCGTGAAACGCGGTGAGTGGGATCGCAAAACTTTCGTGGGTGCGGAAGTTTACAAAAAAACTTTAGGGGTTGTGGGTTTAGGCAAAATTGGTTCCCATGTGGCTACTGTTGCGAAAGCAATGGGAATGAAATTGTTAGCTTACGATCCCTTCATTTCGACTGAACGGGCTGAACAACTTGGTTGTCAGTTAGTAGATTTAGATTTGCTGATGCAGCAATCTGACTATATCACCCTGCACATTCCCAAAACCCCAGAAACCACCCACATCATCAACGCCACCACTCTGGCGAAAATGAAGCCCACCGCCCGGATTATCAACTGCGCCCGTGGGGGAATCATCGATGAAGCAGCTTTAGCCGCAGCCGTTAAAGAGGGGAAAATTGCTGGGGCGGCGCTGGATGTGTTCGAGTCAGAACCACTGGGTGAATCAGACTTAAGGGCGATCGGTAAGGATATTATCCTTACTCCCCACTTGGGTGCATCCACCACAGAAGCCCAGGTGAATGTAGCTATTGACGTAGCGGAACAAATCCGCGATGTGTTGTTGGGTTTACCCGCACGTTCCGCCGTCAACATCCCCGGACTCGGCCCCGATGTGTTGGAAGAACTCAAACCCTATATGCAGCTAGCGGAAACTTTGGGTAAGTTGGTAGGACAGTTAGCCGGTGGGCGAGTAGAACTACTCACCGTCCGCTTACAAGGTGAACTCGCTACTAATAAGAGTCAGCCTTTAGTAATTGCTTCCCTGAAAGGATTACTACACCAAGCCCTACGGGAACGAGTAAACTACGTCAACGCCAACATAGAAGCCAAGGAACGGGGAATCCGAGTTATTGAAACCCGCGACGCTTCCGCCCGTGACTATGCTGGTTCCCTACGCTTGGAAGCAACAGGAACCTTAGGCACTCATTCTGTCACTGGTGCATTGCTAGGCGATAAGGAAATTCACCTCACCGACGTTGATGGCTTCCCGATTAACGTCCCACCAAGCAAATATATGTTGTTTACCTTGCACCGTGATATGCCAGGAATCATTGGCAAACTCGGTTCCTTACTGGGCAGCTTTAATGTCAATATTGCCAGTATGCAGGTAGGGCGCAAAATCGTCCGTGGTGATGCCGTTATGGCTCTCAGCATTGATGATCCCTTACCAGATGGCATTTTGGCGGAAATCACCAAAGTACCCGGCATCCGGGACGCGTACACAGTAACACTATAGGAGTCAGTAATCAGAACTCAGAAGTCAGCAGAAATAGTTTCTCCTGACTCCTGAATTCTGGATTCTCAATTTTCAACAATGGCAAACACTTGGTGGGAAATACAGATTTTATGTGAATCGGCGCTGGAAGACTCTGTTTCTTGGCGACTAGAAGATTTTGGTTGTCGTGGTACAGCTAGCGAAAGTAAGGGTGATTCTTGCTTGGTTAAGGGTTATTTGCCGATATTTCAAGCACAGTTATTAGATTTGGCGGCGCTGGGGTTATGGTTGCAGCAAGATGCCCTGTGTATAGGATTATCTTCTCCTACCTTGACTTGGCAACTCATTGATGAGGAAGATTGGGCGAGTAGTTGGAAACAATATTGGCATCCGCAAGAAATAGGCGATCGCTTCCTCATCAATCCCGCATGGCTACCATCACCAGAAAACTACGATAGGTTAGTCATCCGCCTCGACCCCGGTGTAGCATTTGGTACAGGAAACCATGCTACCACTCAATTATGTCTAGAATCTCTAGAAATGAGATTGAGTCAGGTTCCAAAATCATTTGTTAGTAAAGATGCAGGTCAAGAACCTGTGATAATTGCGGATATTGGTTGTGGTTCTGGTATCCTTTCGATTGGGGCAATTCTATTAGGCGCAGAGAAAGTCTATGCAGTAGATACCGACCCCTTAGCCGTGCAGTCAACCTTCAGCAATCGCGCCCTCAACGAGGTCAACCCAGAACGCCTCGTACCAGCAGAAGGTAGCGTAGATATCTTAAAGAAACTGATTGAACGCCCGGTAGATGGAATTGTCTGCAATATTCTCGCTGATGTAATTATTCAATTAGTCCCAGAAATCAGCGAGATATCTAAACCTAGTACTTGGGCTATTTTTAGCGGGATTTTAGTTGAACAATCTACTTCTGTTGTTGAGGCTTTAGAAAAACACGGTTGGGTAGTCGCTACTATGTGGAAACGCAAAGAATGGTGCTGCTTAAATGTCAGGCGTACTTAACTTATCAAGATTATGAATAGAGTGAGAGTGATGAGGTTCCGTCCACTATCGCTTTCTCTCATTTATAGCTGGGGACTGGGGACTAGGTGAAAAGTCCTGTTGTGTCTAGGTTGTATAATCTATTGATGTCCTAACACTACTGGCAACAGCTATAATGCCATGCTGTTTCCGTTAAAATATTTAAATATGTCTTTCCTCTGGGCTTGGCAATTTTATGACACTTCAGAAGTTAGAATCACAACTACTTGCCTTGACACCAAACGAGAAAGCACAGGCAATTCAGTTACTTGCTCAAAGTTTGGGCAACCCTTGGCGAGGGATTGAGAAAACTGCCTATGTGTGTGGTGGGGATGCGTGTATTACCGGAACCCGTATTCCTGTTTGGGTTTTAATTAATGCACGTAGGTTAGGTATTAGTGAAGCTCAACTTTTAAAAGACTATCCCACTTTATCTGCAACTGACTTAACTAACGCTTGGTTTTATGCCACAGTATACCCAGAAGAAATTGAAACAGCCATTCGGGAGAATGAAGAAGACTAATGGCTCGTTTATATGCAGATGAACAGTTTCCGTTAGAGGTTGTGGTGTACTTGCGTGAGTTAAAACATGACGTTCTGACTGTACAAGAAGCCGGAAAAGCTAATTCAAGAATTCCCGATGATGAAGTTCTCGCATTTGCAAGTAGTAACCAAAGAGTTGTTTTAACTCTCAATCGCAGGGACTTCAAACGCTTGCATAAATCCCACTCCGATCATGCTGGTATTATTATTTGTACAGACGATGCCGCAAGAAATGAGTTAGCAAAACGAATTAACGGTGCGATTTTAGCAGGAGAACCATTGTCAGGAAAATTAATTAGTGTCGTTAGACCTGCCAAATAAAATCAGTTCGGTAGATTGATTTGAGCATTCAACCTCTCTACCTAATAATAATTAATATGTAGAGATGCAAATATTTGCATCTCTAACTTAATATTTACTAAACAAAACTTTGCAGACGCTGTACTAAATCGGGCGTTTGCAATACACCTTCAATTCGATCAACTGGTTTACCTTGTTTGAACAATACTAGTGTTGGTAGAGCGTAGATTTGATACTGAGTTGCTAACTCTGTGTATTTTTCCGTGTCAATTTTGACAATTCGTATGCGGTCTTTAAGTTGATTGTTTACTTGTTGTAAAATTGTCGCCATCATCTGACAGGGGCCACACCAGTCAGCATAAAAGTCTACTAAAACAGGTAAATCAGAACCAGATAGCATCTCTTCAAAGCTGTTGAACTGTTTTTTCTCAGTCATGTGACACACACCATTTTTATTGATTGAATCTAATATTAATGTCTGCTTTCTAGAAATGGTGTAACGTTATTTTGTTTTTATTGTTGCTAAATTTAGCATCTCTTTCTTAAGGTATATGTACTGGGGATTAGGGATTGAGAGAGATGGTTATTTTGTAGTCAAATTCCTTTGTGCAATTTGCAGTTTTGTCACCAGAACCACTGGGTGCTAAGCGAATTTTTAATTTCTGATCAGACCAACGATAGATAAGGAGAAACTAGACACAGCAAGTAGTTCCTCAACGAAAATCTAAAATCCAAAATGGTATGAGCTGTAGGTACAAATCGCCATAAGATAATTAGCGCGGGAATTTTAAACCTAGAGGAATATTTTATGGCGATCTTAAGTGAAAATTTACGAGGACAAGTTGCCGTTGTTACAGGTGCTTCACGGGGTATTGGACGAGCGATCGCCTTAGAATTAGCTAATTATGGTGCTACTGTAGTGGTCAATTACGCTAGTTCTAGCACTGCTGCCGATGAAGTGGTAGCAGAAATTACAGGGGCTGGTGGTGAGGCTGTAGCTCTACAAGCCGATGTTTCCCAAGTTGATCAAGTAGATAATCTCATCGATGGGGCGATCGATAAATTCAAACACATTGATATTTTAGTAAATAATGCAGGTATTACCCGCGATACACTGCTACTAAGAATGAAGCCAGAAGACTGGCAAGCGGTCATTGACCTTAACTTAACTGGTGTATTTTTATGCACTCGTGCCGTCAGTAAACTCATGCTTAAGCAACGTTCTGGCAGAATTATTAACATTACCTCTGTGGCTGGACAAATGGGTAATCCCGGCCAGGCGAATTACAGCGCTGCCAAAGCAGGTGTGATTGGCTTTACGAAAACAGTTGCTAAAGAATTAGCTTCTCGCGGCATTACCGTTAACGCTGTCGCTCCTGGTTTCATCGCTACAGACATGACCAGCAACCTCAAATCTGAGGGTATTTTGCAATACATCCCTCTAGGTCGTTATGGTCAACCAGAGGAAATTGCTGGTATGGTACGCTTCCTAGCCGCCGATCCCGCCGCCGCTTATATCACTGGACAAGTCTTTAATGTCGATGGCGGGATGGTAATGGCTTAATGAGTGCAGACTGATGTTAGTAGTAGCGGGGAGTTCAGCCCGTGCTGACTGCTAAGTAAAATATTCTGCCCCCTGCTCCCTGCTCCCTGCTCCCAACCATCAGGACTGCTGACGGATTCTTTGCCAGACTGTAAAGCCAAGCAGCAGAATAATGCTAATGGCGGTGGTAACTATGACCATGATGCTCATCCCTTGGACTCTCATGGCTAGTAAGTTGCACACCAAAGTGATTGACCACAAGGTAAATGCCGCATGACGTTGGGACAACCCCCAAGCCAGTAAACGGTGGTGTAGGTGGTCTTTGCCGGGGGTACTCAAGGGGTTTTTACCTGCTAGCAGCCGTCTGATAAACACTTGGGTTGTATCCAGTACTGGCAACAGCAAAAACAAAACGGTAGGGCCAAGAGCAAATATAGTATTCCTTTGCAGGCTACCTAAAATACTAGTTGCAGCCAGGACATAACCAAAAAAGTATGCTCCAGCATCACCCATGATGATTTTTGAGGGATGGAAGTTATGACGCAGAAAGCCTAATGCCCCACCACCTAAGGCAGCCAAAACTAAGGTAGCCGCAGCCTTATTAGGGAATTGGGCAGATACGCCTAACAAACTCATGGCAGTGATAAAACTAATGCCCCCTGCCAATCCATCCATCCCATCCATCAAGTTGACGGCATTGGTAATACCCACAACCCACAGCACAGTCAGCAACATTGAGAGAACGGAGTCGATGGGTGTGCCGAAATCCACATCAACGACAATGCCATTAGCAACTAGTAATAAAGCTGTGATAATTTGCGTCCACAACCGTACAGAGGGGGGTAATCCGAACTGATCGTCAATAAAGCCGATCAAGACTAGGATCGAACCCCCTAGTAAAATAGTCAATACTTGAGCTAAAACGTTTTGTAGCTCAATGGGTCGCAAGAGGCTAGCTAACACCAATGCGGCAATTACTCCCGCGTAAATGGCTAAACCCCCTGCATTCGGCAACGGTTCTCGATTGAGTCGTCGGGCGTTTGGTTGGTCAGCCCAACCTACCCGCAAGGCAAATTTACGTACCGTGGGAATCAAACGCCACGTTACCAACCAAGCCAACATAAACGTGAATACTACTGCCAACCAGCCGGAACCGCTAGGGTCAGCAATGCCTATAGACCTAAGGGAGTTGTAGATATTCATCTCCCAATTCAACCATTACTGCCAGTATCCTACATGAGCATCAAGTGTATATTAATCAATTTTTTTTACTTCCACACATGATTTAAAGTTTTTCAGGTTCTTAGCACTCTGAGCCTGTGAGTGCTAAATTGTCTAATGGAAGCGCTAGAGAAAGGAAACATGGCAAAAATTATTTCGTTTGATGAAGAATCACGGCGTGCTTTAGAGCGGGGTGTCAATGCCCTGGCTGATGCTGTAAAAATTACCTTGGGTCCCAAGGGTCGCAACGTGCTTTTAGAAAAAAAATATGGCACACCCCAAATTGTGAACGATGGTATTACCGTTGCTAAAGAAATTGAATTAGAAGATCCTTTAGAAAATACTGGTGCCAGATTAATTCAAGAGGTAGCAGCTAAAACCAAGGATGTAGCTGGTGATGGCACAACTACGGCTACCGTTTTAGTGCAAGCCCTAATTAAAGAAGGTTTGAAGAACGTCGCGGCTGGTAGCAATCCAGTAAGCTTAAAGCGGGGTATCGATAAAACTACTGAGGCGCTAGTAGCGGAAATTGCTAAAGTCGCCAAGCCTGTAGAAGGTAGTGCGATCGCTCAAGTTGCCACTGTTTCAGCTGGTAACGATGAAGAAGTTGGTGCCATGATTGCTCAAGCAGTGGAAAAAGTCACCAAAGATGGTGTAATCACTGTGGAAGAATCTAAATCCCTGACAACTGAACTAGACGTAGTGGAAGGGATGCAGATTGACAGAGGTTATATTTCCCCCTACTTCATCACCAACAACGAGCGCCAAACGGTGGAGTTAGAAAATGTGCGGATTTTGATTACTGACAAAAAAATCAGCAGTATTCAAGAATTAGTCCCCGTTTTAGAAAAAGTAGCTCGTTTGGGTCAACCCCTACTGATCATTGCTGAAGATGTAGAAGGAGATGCCCTGGCTACTCTAGTTGTGAACAAAGCACGGGGTGTACTTTCTGTAGCGGCAATTAAAGCCCCAGGATTTGGCGAACGCCGCAAAGCATTGTTGCAAGACATCGCCATCCTCACAGACGGTCAACTAATTTCGGAAGAAATTGGCTTAAGCTTAGATACCGCTTCTCTAGAAGCTTTGGGTACGGCGCAGAAAATCACAATTGAAAAAGACAACACCACAATTGTTGCTGGTAACACCACCAAGCCAGAAATTCAAAAGCGGATTGCACAAATTCGCAGACAACTGGAAGAGACTGATTCTGAGTACGATAGCGAGAAATTACAAGAACGTATTGCCAAGTTAGCTGGTGGTATTGCAGTGATCAAAGTCGGTGCAGCAACTGAAACCGAACTCAAAGACCGCAAGCTCAGAATTGAAGACGCACTCAACGCCACCAAAGCGGCTGTTGCGGAAGGTATCGTTCCTGGTGGTGGCAAAACTCTGATTTACTTGGCGAGTAAGGTAGACGAGATTAAGAAAAACTTTGACGAAGAAGAAAAAATCGGCGCTGACATCGTTAAACGAGCTTTAGAAGCTCCTTTACGGCAGATTGCAGATAACGCTGGTGTAGAAGGTTCTGTCATCGTCTCCAGAGTCAAAGACAGCGATTTCAACACCGGTTACAACGCTGCTACCGGAGAATTTGAAGACCTGATTGCGGCTGGTATTATCGACCCCGCAAAAGTTGTCCGTTCAGCATTGCAAAACGCCGCTTCCATTGCCGGTCTAGTTTTAACCACCGAAGCGATCGTTGTGGAAAAACCAGAGAAAAAAGCTGCTGCTCCTGCTGATGCCGGTATGGGCGGCATGGGTGGCATGGGCGGTATGGGCGGTATGGGTGGCATGGGTGGCATGGGCGGTATGGGTATGTTCTAATCCTCCCTGAACCTATAGCGATGCAGTTGAGTTAAATAGACCTAACCCCCAACCCCTTCCCTTGCAGGGAAGGGGAGTAAGAATCAAAATAGCCAAACATTAGGGGCAACTTCACTGCGATCGCCTGCTGTTGTGCAGGTAAACCCAGGGAAGCTGCCCCTTTAAGTTACAAAGATTTACACTAATTGAACAAAATTCAAAAATCTTGAATTTTGCATTGGTATTACTCAGCCGTAGCTAGTTCGGTAGCGCCGCGTGTGCGCTTGCGAGTCAAGGTGTTGTAAAGCATCATGCCGATCGCCTTGATTAAGTTCCCTTCTAGTTCTTGGAACATTTTCATGTTCATCCCAAAGGCGGCGTTAGCTTCATCAACAATGCGATCGGCTGTCGCTTCATCAATTGCCAACTCATCTAAAGTTTGACGATATTTAGCTTTAAAAGCTTTCTCGTCAGTAATATCTGCGAACTCATAAAAGGCGGTTCCTTGCCCGTCATTCAAATTCATCGCTGTCACAGCAATGTTTTTGAGAATTTGTCCCCCGGATAAATCACCTAAATAACGGGTGTAAGAGTGGGCAATCAACAGTTCTGGTTCGGTTGCAGAGATTTCCCGAATGCGTTGTACGTAAGCTTCACCTGCTGGCGATAATTGGATTTGTTCGCGCCAGTTAGCGCCGTAATAGTAACTCAGGTCTTGCTCTAGAGTCTGCTTACGATTCAGTTGGGAAAAGTTGATTTTAGAAACAATTGGGTGCTGGCTATGCTTTTCCATCTCCTCTTCCATTGCCGAGTAGATGTAGTAGAAGTTAGCTACTAGCTTCCGATAAGAGTTCTTTTCTACCACTCCTTTTAAGAAGCATTTGACAAAACCTACATTTTCTGCCATTGTGTGGGCTTTTTTCGTACCTACACGTAGTTTGTTTGCTAAATTGCTGCTCATACTAAATTTCTCAACCTTAAAAGGTCAACTGCCAGAGTTTTAAATTACGGACGGCTAAAAAATGCCACTAAAACGTAACATTAGAACTATTTGATGAGAATTTATATTAATATTTTTTAAGTAACTAAAATTTGTACTTTTGTTAAGTAAACAGCAAATCAAGCCAGTAAAAATGCCAATACCAAGAAAAATTTTCGGGGAGAGCCGCATTCAGGGAAATGCGATCGCTGGAGTAAACCGTGGAATTTATGATACTTCTGTAAAGTTACCAAGTAGTACTGGCGACTATTGAAGTCAGGAGTTAAACTGAAGAGCATTAAAACTCAGTAAATAAAATCTTCATAAAATATTGACAATACCATCTTTTTTTTAAGTAATTTCACTTAAGCAAAACGTGAAAAATAAATTTGTTTTTCAGAAAAAAATAACTATTATAAAAGCAAATCAAAAAAGTCTTGACTCTTAGTTATTGAATCTGACTTTTCACGGGATCTGGGAAACACCTGTCCAAACCTCTCTCCTGTAAGGAGAAGCAACTGCGTTGGGTGGGTTTCCCGACAGTTACGCAAGTGGCGAAGAAGCTTTGATTATTGCTTCCCTTTCCTAGTAGGGAAGGGGTTGGGGGTTAGGCTTCACCTTAACTTTTCCACGTAGCTTGAAAAGTCAGAGTTATTGAATAGAGTGTAAATTTACGTGAGAGCGATAGAAACTGAGGACTGAGAACTGGGTTGTTTACTCAGCACTCAATACTTAAAATCTGTCGAACTGGCGTTAAAGTAATAATTCTTAGTGTGATGTGAGGGGTGTTTAAAATTATGGTTTCATCTATAACTCGGATTCAGAACTACGTAATAGATGGTGCAGCTACATCTGATGGATTAGCAACAGTCCTTGAGAGCAACTTTGCACCTAGTTTAATATCTCTACCAGCAACGCCTCTTTTTGGTACAGATGGTATTCGTGGCAAGGTGGGGGAATTACTTAGTGCGCCGTTAGCGTTGCAAATTGGTTTTTGGGCAGGCGTAGTTTTACGTAGTCACGCTGGTCAATTAAGACCAGTAATCTTAGGGCAGGATTCCCGTAACTCTAGCGATATGTTGGCGATGGCTTTAAGTGCAGGGTTAACCGCCGCCGGGCTAGAAGTTTGGTATTTAGGGTTATGTCCTACTCCTTGCGTGGCTTATTTAACTAGTGTGAGTGAAGCCATAGGTGGTGTGATGATTTCTGCTAGTCACAACCCTCCCGAAGATAACGGGATTAAAATTTTTGGTGCTAATGGTGGGAAGTTATCCCAGGCTTTGCAGGCAGAAATTGAAAAAGGTTTGCGGGGAAATCTGCCAATTACCAGTAATGTCAGTAATTGTGGACGGCATTACTCACGCCGGGAATTGGTGAAAGATTACGGCGAAGCTTTAAAACGACCCTGGCAAAATAAAGTGAATCTTCAGGGAATGAAGGTTGTACTGGATTTAGCTTGGGGTGCAGCCGTTGGGTTAGCACCGTCGGTATTTGCAGAGATGGGGGCAGAAGTTATTTCCCTGCATAATGCCGCAGATGGCGATCGCATCAACGTTAACTGCGGTTCCACCCACCTAGAAATGTTGCAAGCGGCTGTTCAAGAACATAACGCCGATTTAGGTTTTGCCTTTGATGGCGATGCCGATCGCGTTTTGGCTGTAGATCCTACCGGCCGTCCTGTAAATGGGGACTATATCTTGTACCTGTGGGGATTGCACCTCAAACAACAAAACCAACTCCCAGACAACTTGATTGTTTCCACCGTCATGGCAAACCTGGGCTTTGAGAAAGCTTGGCAGCAACAGGGTGGTAAATTAATTCGCACCGCCGTTGGTGATCAATATGTGCAAGCAGAAATGATCAAAACTGGGGCAATGTTGGGGGGTGAACAATCAGGACACATTCTTTGTAGTCATTATGGGATGACTGGGGATGGCTTGTTAACAGCCTTACACTTGGCAAGTTTGGTCAAACAATCTGGTGTTTCCTTAGCCGAATTGATAGACCAAAGCTTCCAGACCTATCCTCAATTATTGCGGAACGTGCGAGTTGTAGACCGCGATCGCCGCCTGAATTGGCAAAACTGCACACCAGTACAACAGGCGATCGCTCTTGCCGAGAAAGCAATGGGTGATACTGGTAGAATTTTAGTTAGGGCATCCGGTACAGAACCCGTCATCAGAGTCATGGTAGAAGCCGCCAACGCCGAACTAGCTAACTATTGGACAAATGAACTAGTAGCCCAGGTACAACAACACCTAGCGCCTTAACTGAGTTCGACACTTCCCATCCTTGAGGCAGAGGGGAAGGGAGCAGGGAGCAGGGGGCAGGGGGAGCAGGGGAGGCAGGGGGAGAAGTCCCCAATCCCCAATCCCCAATCCCCAATCCCCAATCCCCAGTCCCCAAAAATTTTGAATTGATTCATCGCCCAGACCACTGAGTATGATTGACATTGACGGTTCCTACGGCGAGGGAGGCGGGCAAGTCCTCCGCACTTCCCTGAGTTTAGCCGCCATCACTGGTGAACCCATACGTATTGCCGGTATTCGCGCCGGACGCAGGAAGCCAGGATTAGCAGCACAACACTTAACAGCAGTACGTGCAGCGGCGAGAATTTGTCATGGGGAATTGCAGGGTGATGCTTTAGGTTCCACGATGCTGGAATTTATCCCTGGTGGTGGGGTAAAAGCGGGAAATTATATTTTTGATGTCAGCGAAGTACAGCAAGGTGGTTCAGCTGGCGCGATTACTCTAGTTTTACAGACAATTCTCTTACCTTTAGCTTTAGCAGACGGTGATTCTCATATCACCTTACGGGGTGGGACTCATGTAATTTTTAGCCCCACAGTCACCTACATTGAGCGAGTATATCTGCCAATGTTATGTCGTATGGGAATCAAGGCACAAGTTAAGTTAGGTGCTTGGGGATGGTATCCCAGGGGTGGGGGAGAAGTAAATTTACAGGTGAAGGGAGGCTGTCAACTCTGCGGTCTTAACTTGCTAGAAAGGGGAGAATTAAAGCGGGTACAAGGATTAGCTGTGGCGACAGAATTACCCGCACATATACCCCAACGTATGGCAAATCGGGCTGAGAATCTATTACGCACGGCTGGTTTGCGGGTATCTATGCAGGCATTACGTGAAAAAGGTGTTGCACCAGGGGCGGGTATTTTTTTAACGGCTGAGTATTGTAATAGTTTGACGGGTTTTGGTGGCTTTGGACGTTTGCGGTTATCCTCTGAGAAAGTAGCCGAGATAGCTTGCGGACAACTATTACAGTTCCATGAAACTGGTGCGCCTGTGGATGAACATCTAGCAGATCAATTACTATTACCTGCTGCTTTAGCTTCCGAGTCCAGTCAGTATAGAGTGGCTGAGGTGAGTACACACTTGACTACTAATGCCGCAGTGATTGAAAAGTTTGGCTTAGGAAAGATTACAGTAAATCAAGCGGAAAGAGTGGTAGCGATCGCCTCTGATAAAACGTAGCTTGTTAATATAATCTCTAATTAATTAGCAGCTATGAGCTAGAGACAGGATAATTCTCAAGGTTAAAAATCTACTTTTCTCAATAAAAAATTTTCTATCTTTAGACGTATTCCTAATAGTACAACAATCAGTTACTATTCTGTGTTACTCAGTTATTAATTGCTGGGAGCAAGATTTTTCATAACTGGACAAGAGTCTTTTGACTCTCAAAGCTTTATTAGGCAAAACAAATCGAAAAAGTTTATTTAACCTGGATAAGATGATTCTTAACCGTTAATTCCTTCATATTAGTGAAGGTTACAAAAGTGGTAATAAACTTTAAATTGTGTTGCAATAAAAGAATCAATACCTTTATAAAATCTTGAAGAAAACTCATAAATATTTCCAAGAAATTGACGGGAAATCTATATAAAAGCATTAGAAAAATCCCCAAGATATTCATAACTCATTGATGAGATGAGTGTATTAAATATGAATCATGATGAGTATAATCAAGAGTCATTAAAAAACGTAAACAAACAAGCCCAAGAAGCACTACAACAGCAAATTGAACGGCAGCGATTGGTAATGGCGATCGCAGTACGTATTCGTGAGAGTTTACGTCTCAATGAAGTTTTAAACACCACTGTGGCGGAAGTACGCCAGTTCCTTCAGGCAGACCGAGTGTTTATTTACCGCTTTGCACCAAATTACAGTGGGTGTGTAGTGGTGGAATCTGTTGGTGATAATTGGCGTGCTGTATTGAATGCCCAAGTGGAAGATACTTACTTCATGGAAACTCACGGAGAAAAATATAGACAAGGAGGCTTACAGGCGATCGCAGACATTTATGCAGAAGATATCAGCGAATGTCACCGGGATTTACTAATTCAATTCCAGGTCAAAGCAAACTTGGTAGTCCCTATTTTGCAGGGGGAAAAGCTATGGGGGTTATTAGTTACCAACCAGTGTGGAACATCAAGACATTGGCAGTCTTGGGAAATCGATTTACTCCAACAATTAGCAACCCAAGTAGGTATCGCCATTCAGCAATCGGAACTATACGAGCAGGTACGTGCTGAACTCAAAGAGCGCAAGCAAGCAGAACAGAAAGTCCGTGAACAAGCAGCCCTATTGGATATTGCGACTGATGCAATTTTAGTCCGAGATTTTCATAGCCAAATCTTGTTTTGGAATAAGGCGGCGGAGCGTCTATATGGTTGGCAAGCTCATGAGGCTATAGGAAAAAATTCTGAGGAACTTTTATTCAAAGAAAGCTCCTCTCAACTGGAATTAGTTCGCAACCACGTCTTGGAGCATGGTTCATGGCAAGGTGAATTAAATAAAATCACAAAATCCGGTAAAGAAATCATTGTAGAAAGCCGTTGGAATCTGATGTTTGATGAATCAGGCCAACCTAAATCTATTTTGACTGTGGACACAGACATCACCGAAAAAAAACAACTGCAAGCTCAATTTCTCCGCGCTCAACGCATGGAAAGTCTGGGTACACTAGCTAGCGGTATTGCCCATGACCTCAACAACATCTTGACACCTATCATGGCTTCTATTCAGTTGTTGGCGCTCAAGTCTTCCAGTAACGATGCTCGTAACCATCAATTGCTGAAGATTCTGGAACATAACTCTAAACGTGCAGCCGATTTAGTCAAACAGATTTTAACATTTGCACGGGGTTCAGAAACCAGGGGTGTGACTTTGCAAATCGAACCTTTACTGTTAGAAATTGAACAGATTCTCAACAGCACATTTCCCAAATCTATCAAAATTACTAAGCATCTACCGCCTGAAAACCTATGGACTATTCAGGCAG
Organism: Trichormus variabilis 0441; assembly: GCF_009856605.1. NCBI lineage: Bacteria > Bacillati > Cyanobacteriota > Cyanophyceae > Nostocales > Nostocaceae > Trichormus > Trichormus variabilis. Next base: position 6,007,432 of record NZ_CP047242.1, read on the forward strand.
ATCCTACACAAATACATCAAGTGTTGATGAATCTGTGCGTTAATGCTCGTGATGCGATGCCGGGAAATGGTACCCTCTCCATATTTGCAGAAAATCTCCTGGTAGATAAGAATTTTGCCAAGATGAATTTAGACGCTGAGGTAGGCCCCTATGTAGTCATCACCATTGCGGATACTGGATTTGGCATTCCACCATTAATTTTAGAGCGAATTTTTGAACCCTTTTTCACTACCAAAGAATCAGGTAAAGGTACTGGGCTTGGTCTTTCCACTGTGATTGGTATTGTCAAGAACCACGGCGGTTTTGTGAATGTGAATAGCGAAATCGGCAAAGGTAGCCAGTTTCAGGTGTTTTTGCCGGCTGTCGAGGATAGAGCAAAACAGCAAGTAGAAGACCTTGATTTGCCTGCTGGTCAAGGAGAATTGATTCTGATTGTAGATGATGAAGCCGCTATTGTAGAAATTACCAAGACTTCTTTAGAAGACTACAACTACAAAACTCTAACTGCCAAAAATGGGATTGAGGCGATCGCTCTCTATGCCCAACATCAAGATAAAATCAGCATGGTGCTGATGGATATAATGATGCCCTCAATGGATGGGTTAACTGCCATTCGGATTCTGCAAGAAATGAATCCACAACTCAAAATTATTGCTATTAGTGGCATCACTGGCAATAACCAACTTGCGGAAGCTGCTAACGCTGGTGTCAATGCCTTTTTGCGAAAGCCTTACAACATCTATGATTTAGTCCACGCTATTCACAACATCTTCCATCAGGTGACACAATAGCCAAACCATCAATTGCCATAGTTATTGGTTTGTACCTTATCCTAAGGATACCAAACACTGAATGCTTGCGTTGCTTTTAGAGAATGCTTGGCTGCAAAGCCGCAAGTTGAAGACTGACAACTGGCACGCGCACCACAGTGAATATAAAATTTAACGGGAGATGAAATTATTCAGAACGGGTGTACGCTACCAAATGGGAGCGCGTCATCAGAGGAAATTACAAATGGGATATGTAATTGCTACAGCAAATATGAAAGGCGGTGTCGGGAAAACTACCCTCACCGTGAACTTAGCCACCTGTTTGGCGAAAAATTATGGCAAACGGGTGCTGGTGCTGGATTTAGATACGCAAATCAGCGCTACACTCAGCTTGATGTCACCTTTAGATTTTGCCAAGCGGCGCAAACAAAGATTAACTTTCAGATATCTAATCGATGATGTGATTAATCCAGACCCCAACGGCAAGTTGACAATCAACGATATTATTCAAACTAACGTCTGTAATCTCCCCGGACTGAATTTATTACCAGGAGATATCGACTTATATGATGAATTTGTCGTTTCAGAAATGCTGCATAGACAAACAGTAGCTCTGGGTGAACAAGACTTTGAAAATGTTTGGAACCGCTTTGAAAGAGTCTTGATTAATAACATCTTAAAACCCGTACGGGATGAATATGATTTTATTCTTTTAGATTGCGCCCCCGGTTATAATTTAATGACTCGTAGCGCCCTAGCTGCCAGTGATTTTTATCTATTACCCGCCAAGCCAGAACCCTTATCTGTGGTGGGTATTCAACTTTTAGAAAGACGCATTGGACAATTAAAAGATAGTCATGAACAAGAAGCGAAGATAAATATTAAAATGCTGGGAATTGTCTTTAGTATGTGCAACACTAATCTACTGACTGGTAGATATTACAAACAAGTAATGCACCGAGTTGTTGAAGATTTTGGTGTAGAACAAATTTGTAAGGCACAAATACCCGTCGATATTAATGTTGCGAAAGCAGTAGATAGTTTTATGCCGGCTGTGTTGAATGCACCCCAGTCAGCCGGTTCTAAGGCATTTTTGCAGTTGACTCAAGAGTTGTTGCAGAAGTTGTAATATTATGCTGGCTTAAACATTTCTCATAATCTTGGGAGTTGGTAATAGGTAATAGGTAATAGGTAGAAAAATCACCTATTTGCTATGACCTATTACCGACTCTAGCAACCATATCGGCAGCAACACATCATTGGGTGAAGAAGAAGACGCGATGAATCGCGTCTCTACAAATGCTTTATTTGTTGTATTTTTTTTTAAAGTTGGTATTATATTATTAATTATTTACCAAATTTGACTTAAATCTAAAACAAATCCTGGTAATATATCTTCGCCGCTTAATGTCGAAGGATTATCTAATTCTTTTATAGCTTGATCGGGACGATAAATAAATACCTTACGTTGTTTTCTATCTATTAACCAACCTAATTCTGTACCATTATCTATATATTCCTGCATCTTTTCTTGTAATGTTTGCAAACTATCTGTCTCTGAACGCAATTCCACTACAAATTCAGGACAAATAGGGGCAAATTTCTTTCTTTGTTCTACAGGTATTGCTTCCCATCTTGCTTTTTGAATCCAGGCTGCATCAGGAGAACGCACTGCACCGTTAGGTAAGGTAAAACCACCGCTAGAACCAAAACCTACACCTGTACCATTTTGCTTTGTCCAAATACCTAACTGGACAATTAAATTAAAATTGCGTTCATCTGTTTCTGCGCCTGTGGGTGGCATAATCAATAATTCTCCAAGGTGATTACGTTCAATGCGAAAATCACGATTTACTTGACAGAAATCAAATAATTGCTCGTCACTAATGATTATGTTTGGTTGCATTTTCAGCACCATTCCTAAGATGTCTGTGGCTACAGGTGATTGCGTGTTCATAATCTTGGAAAATATCAATTCCTACATAAACGTAGAGACGTTTAATCAAACGTCCCTACATTCATGTTAAACCTGTTCTAAAACTCGCCAGCTAAGGCAGGAACGCAGCGTTCACAGAGTAGGGGATGCTCTTGTGATTCTCCCACATGGGTGGAGTAGTTCCAACAGCGATCGCATTTTTGCCCTTCTGCATTCACTACCCCAATTCCCCAGTTATCAGACTGGGAGGTATATTTCCCATCTTGCAGTTTGTCAGCAGAATCTAATAATTCTACTTGGGATGTTAGGAATAAATAACGCAGTTCATCTACGCCGTTACCAACTTCAGGATTTAAAGTGGCGATGGCGTTGCGAGAGTTGGCATCTTTGACGTAAATCAAAGCTTTCGCCTCTAGGGAAGAACCAATCATTTTTTCTACCCTAGCTTGTTCTAACACCTTGTTAACATCGGTGCGTAACTGGCGTAATTGTTGCCAAAATTCCGCCAACTCTGGATTATGCCATTTTTTCTCTACCTGCACCCAACCAGCTTCAAATACTGATTTGTATGGTGTTTTGTAGGGGAGATATTGCCAGATATCTTCAGCAGTGTGACAGAGTACAGGGGCGATCGCTCGTGCTAAATTTTGTAGTGCAATGTGTATCACTGTCTGACAACTGCGGCGACGGAAAGCATCAGGGGCGCTGATGTATAGTCTATCCTTGGCAACATCTAAGTAGAAGTTGGATAAATCCACCACGCAGAAATTCTGTACCGTTTGGAAAAAGCGGAAGAATTGGAAACTTTCAAAAGCTTCCGTCACTTCTTGAAACACCTCACGGATGCGGTGCAGCATATATCTATCTAACTGCGGCATTTCCTCAAACTGTACAGCATTTTTTTCTGGGTCAAAGTCATGCAAACTACCCAGCAAGAACCGCGCCGTATTGCGAATTTTACCTCTGACATCGTTGAGTTGCTTGATGATATTGCCACCCAAACGCACATCACCAGTGTAATCTACAGAAGATGCCCACAACCGCATAACATCTGCACCATAGGGGGGTTCTTTCTTCTGGTCTTTACCCCCAGAAATGAGAATTTTTGGGTCAACTACATTTCCTTCTGATTTACTCATCTTCCGTCCTTGTTCATCCAAAACAAAGCCATGAGTTAATACAGTTTTGTAAGGTGCAATGCCATTTACCGCCACACTAGTCAACAAACTCGACTGGAACCAACCGCGATGTTGGTCGGAACCTTCCAAATACATATCAGCCGGGTAGCGTAACTCTGGACGCTGCTTCACTACGGAAGCCCAAGAAGAACCAGAATCAAACCATACGTCCATTGTGTCTGTACCTCTGCGGTAAGACCGACCATTATTTCTGTAGGACTCTGGTAATAATTCCTCTACCGACAACTCCCACCAAGCATCAGAACCTTTTTCGGCAATGATGGCTTGTACATAGTTGATAGTTTCCTCATTTAGCAGAGGTTCGCCGGTTTCCTCATCGTAGAATACCGGAATTGGCACACCCCAGGAACGCTGACGGGAAATACACCAATCAGAACGTTCCGCCACCATCGGCGTGATACGATTTTCACCTTGGGCTGGTATCCATTTTACAGTAGCGATCGCCTTTAGTGCCTCATCCCGGAAACCTTCCACCGAAGCAAACCACTGTTCAGTCGCCCGGAAAATTGTCGGCTTTTTCGTCCGCCAATCATAAGGATACTTGTGTGCATAAGCTTCTTCCTTCAGCAGGGAACCCGCGGCCGTCAACGCATCAATGACCGCCTGATTGCCATCACCCAACACATTCAACCCCGCAAACTCACCCGCCTCCTGGGTAAAATCGCCATTGTCGTCCACAGGTGCAAGAATTGGCAAACCATAACGCAGACCTACTACGTAGTCTTCTTGACCATGACCAGGGGCAGTATGTACCAACCCAGTACCCGACTCAGTTGTGATGTAATCACCACCCACAACCACCGGACTTTCCCGGTCAAATAAAGGATGACGGTAGGTAGTATGTTCTAATTCCTTACCCTTAAAAGTAGCCTTCACAGTCAACTGCGCCGAGATAGTCGCCGCCAACCGTTCCACCAACTCCGCCGCCACGATGAGATACTTGAAATTACTTTGCGTCTCTACATCTATCTGTGCAACTTCCACCACAGCATAATTCAAGTCGCCATTGACGGCCACAGCCAAATTCCCCGGAATTGTCCAAGGCGTAGTAGTCCAGATAGCCACACCCAAATCAGGCAAATACTCACCCAAAACAGACTTAACAGCCTCAGCCAGACCAGTTACCGGAAAAGCCGCATAGATACTCCGGGAAGTATGCCCTTCTGGATATTCTAATTCCGCCTCAGCCAAAGCTGTCTTAGAACTGGGACTCCAGTGAACAGGTTTTAACCCCCGATATATATATCCTTTTAAGACCATCTGCCCAAACACACCAATCTGCGCCGCCTCATATTCAGGCTTCAGGGTCAGATATGGATGATCCCAGTCACCCCAAACACCATAACGTTTAAAATTTTGGCGTTGGTCATCAACAGTAGCCAAGGCAAACTCTTTAGCCTTTTGCCGCAGTTGTAGTGGTGTTAAATTTTGCCGTTCTGCTGACTTGAGATTTTGCAAAACTTTCAACTCAATCGGTAAGCCGTGACAGTCCCAACCAGGCACATATCGCACCTTCCGACCTTGCAGCAGTTGGTAACGATTAATAATATCTTTGAGAATTTTATTTAAGGCATGACCAATATGGAGTGAGCCATTAGCGTAGGGAGGCCCATCGTGCAGTATAAATAATTCACCTGGATTATTTTGCGACAGGCGTTCAAAAATTTTATTTTCTTCCCAAAACTTTTGGATTTCTGGTTCGCGCTTGATGGCGTTCGCCCGCATATCAAAATTTGTCTTGGGTAAATTTACGGTATCTTTGTAGCTTCCAGTTTCTGTCACAGCTTCATGCCTAAGATTATGTATGCAGGTTCTATCAATTATAGAAGATGGCATGAATCCCAAAATTACCTCTTTTGCTCACCTCATCCTGGCTACTTAAGTAATATCACACCATTTAGATAGAATAAATACATTGATTTTCTCGGATACTGAGAAAATACCATCACGAATTTAGACAACAAATAAACAAATTTGTATTTGGAATGCAGCCAAAATTTACAAAGCTTGCTGGACGCATAAGTAAACTTATAGTTGGATACAAAAAGAGTATTTATTTGATATCCATATTTATTTGTAATAAAAGGCTGAAATTGTCATTTTTTGAAACAATTACCTCTTTATCATCACAATTGCGGAAATTTAACACTTTTCTCTGAGGGGAAAATCAGGAATTTTACGGATATACATTAAATTAAAAGTATCTAAAATGATAAGTTGATGAAGATTGATTTAGATATTGGAGTATTGAAATATAGCAATATTCTCTAGAATGAAAAAACAAGATTGAAGCCGTGGACTGGATGCAGAAGAAAATTCCATGAAATTATATTGCCAATAAATAATATCTTCTGTTACTTCTATCTATCACATTTTAGTTAATTAAGCTATAAGTCAAGAAACTATTATTTGACAAATAAGTTTTGTCAAAAATAAGTAGATTACTAGTTGGGGTTTTGAGAAGGCTGATTTTTAAATCACAGGTATCAAGCACAATTTCCCACGGTCTGATGGTATCAAATAACGTACTTAATGAATTTAAAACTTGTACCCAACTCCAATATAATGGACAGTTAATTATTAATAGTCCTAAAGGGCAGCAATGGACTTTCTATTATCGCTTGGGTAGGATAGTTTGGGCAACAGGAGGAACTCATCCTTTTCGTCGCTGGCGTAGACTCATGGCGCAACATTGCCCACAGATTGATGTTGATAAAATGCAGCTGCGCCCGCAAGATATCTCGATGAGTTACTGGGATTATCGCCTATTGGAAATTTTGTATAAAAAGCAGAAGATTCAACGGGAGCAAATTCATAACATTGTTGATAATACCATCAACGAACTTTTGTTTGAATTAGCCCAACAGAGTAATTTCGTCTCTATTAGTTGCGAACGTAACCAAAAAGTTATCCTAGAGACACCAATGAGTTTCACGAGTGCAGATGTGTCAATGAAACAGATGCTAGAATCGTGGAAAAATTGGTCAGAAGCAGGCTTGGTAAATATTTGTCCTGATTTAGCGCCAGTAATTTGCAGACCAGAACAACTCCAGCAACAGGTAAGTCCATCTGTCTATAAAAATTTTGTCACTTTAATTAATGGCAAATCCACATTGCGAGATTTGGCTGCCAAAATGAAGCAGAATGTTTTACCAGTCTCGCGTTCTTTGCTACCATACGTCCTTAAAGGAATCATCGAATTGGTGGAGTTGCCTGATTTACCTTTAGCTGTTGTAGAAACTCTCAATAAGGCGACCTCTGCACAACCTACAAAATCGAAGGTTCCGGTGATAGCCTGTGTAGATGATAGTCCACAGGTCTGTAAACTTCTGGAAGATATTATCACAGCCAATGGGATGAAATTCATCAAAATTCAAGATGCTGTACAGGCATTACCACTGCTGATTCAAGAGAAACCAGACTTGATCTTTTTAGATTTAATCATGCCAGTGGCTAGTGGTTATGAAATATGTACGCAATTGCGGCGAATTCCTACTTTTGCTAACACACCAGTAATTATCTTAACAGGTAATGATGGTCTTTTAGATCGAGTACGTGCTAAGGTCGTCGGTTCTACCGACTTTCTTACAAAACCAGTAGCAGCAGATAGGGTGATGAGTGTAGTCCGTAAATACTTACCTATGCAAACTACATCTCCTGCAAAAACCGGATCTCATTTAGAATTTTGCCAATAATCAGTGTCCATAATTGATGAATAAATCGAATATTTTGATGCTCTAGAGTAATTTACTTTTCAGGATAAATTATTGTTAAATCTGGTACATAATTATTTGCAATAAATAAGTAGATTTCAGTCAAGAAAATCTGAAGTATACGTATTTTTCCTGAGCCATATTTAACAGTAAGATATCAAAATTATAACAAACCGCTAGCCTGTAATTATCAGGATTAAATACACAACTTATCTTTGATATTTTAGCTAAAAACCTACAATTTTACAGAGAATTATCATGAATACTGTGTTAGTTATCGAGGATGGTCTCACCGACCGCGAAATTCTTATTCGTTACTTACAACAAGCTGGATATTCTGTTATTAGTGCCACAAGCAGTGAAGAAGCCCAAGAAAAATTAGATGTAACTCAACCAGATTTAATATTTCTGGATGTAATTTTACCAGGTAAAAGTGGGTTTGAAATTTGTCGAGAACTGAAAAATAACCCAAAGACTAGCAATATTCCTGTAGTTTTCTGCTCTACCAAAAATAGTGATGTAGATAAAACTTGGGGAAATATGCTAGGGGCAGAAGCTTATCTTTCTAAACCTATCAATCAGGAAGAGTTAACCTTAACTCTCAAGAGACTTTCTAGATAAAATTTTCTAGAAATTAACCAAATACTAAATAAATTAAAGGGTGAAAATTTGGAAAGTCAGCAGAAATTTTTAAGCTTTAATTTGGGAATCAAAGATACAGCAGTGATTTCCTTACAGCATATTACAGAAGTTTTACAAGTATCTTTGGTTGATATATGCGGCGTACCCCAAATGCCAGCTTGTGTTATGGGTGTATACAACTGGCGCGGTGAAATGTTGTGGTTAGTAGATTTAGAAGAAATGCTAGGTTACCCACCACTATCACATACAAGCAACTTTCTGGCAAAAATGATGGCAATTGTGTTGGAGGATGATGGTAAGCATTTAGGGATTATAGTCCGGCAAATGATGGATATTGAGTTTCTGGATAATAATCAAATGAAAGCACCTGCTGCTGAATTATTTTCATCATCCATTACTGATTTTTTGCAAGGATACTTCATTAATCATGATGAGAAAATGATGTTCAATTTAGATGCTAGTGCTATTATTCATTCTCCTATGTGGGTTACTCATAACTAATCATCAATCAAGCGCTATTGATTATAGTTTTTAAAACCTATAATCACCACAATAACTTAGATTTGCTAACAATTACATATCTATTAATACAAGTGTAACATTAATTAGCAAATATCAAATAATTAAACTAAAAAAAATTGAGGTTGATTCAGATGACGATCGCAAAATATAACAGCAAGGAAAATGAGAAAGTTGCTACAGCTTCTCAATTAGAAAATCCTAACTTAGCCAATAACGTCCAGAAAGAAGAAATCGGAGTCAATGAAAGCGCCCAACAAGTAAAAATGTGGCGACAGCAGTTGCAAGATATCATCATGCAGATGCGCCAAGTATCAGAGTGGGATGCAGTTTTAAAAATCACTGTGGTGAAAGTTAGAGAAAAAATTGCTTGCGATCGCGCGTTAATTTATCAGTTTACTTCACCTGAGTCTGGTAAAGTTTTAGCAGAATCAAGAACTCTTGGTTGGACACCAACTATGGGGGAATTTCTTCCAGGGATTACCTTTGGTTTAGACACGAATCAAGACTATATAGAGCCAATAACTATTAACAACGTTACACAAATCCAACTTACTCCCTATCAAAAACAGTTACTGGATAAATTCCAAATTAAAGCTAGTTTAAGTTTGCCAATAGTTGCAGACGGTAAAGTATGGGGTTTGCTGGTAGTCACTGGCTGCGTCAATCCTAGAAACTGGCAAGAAACAGAAATTACACTATTAACCCAAGTTAGTACAGAGTTAACCTATAGATTGCAGAATTTTGAATTTCAAACTCAATTACAACTGCAAAATCAGGCTAAACAAGCTGTATCTAAAGTGATGGAAAAAATCTTACGGCTATCAAATACCGATAAGATTTTCCAAAGCACCACTCAAGAAATCCGTCAATTGTTGAAGTGCGATCGCGTCGCTGTTTACCGTTTCAATCCTGATTGGAGTGGGGAATTTGTCGCGGAATCTGTAGGTAGTGGTTGGGTAAAACTAGTAGGCCCTGATATCAAGACTGTTTGGGAAGATACCCACTTACAAGAAACCCAAGGTGGACGTTATCGCCATCAAGAAAGTTTTGTCGTTAACGATATTTATCAAGCTGGTCATTTTTCTTGCCATCTAGAAATTTTAGAACAGTTTGAAATCAAAGCTTACATTATTGTTCCTGTCTTTGCTGCGGAAAAATTATGGGGTTTATTGGCAGCTTATCAAAACTCTGGTACCCGTGAGTGGTTAGAGTGGGAATCTAGTTTTTTGGCTCAAGTAGGGTTGCAATTTGGCATAGCTATTTCTCATGCAGAATATTTAGAACAAACGCGATTGCATTCTGAGCAAATGATGCAGATTGCTGAACAGGAAAAAATATTTTCCAGAATAGTTAACCGTATTCGCCAAGCTTCAGATGTAGAAACTATTTTTAGAACCACCACTCAAGATGTACGTCAATCATTACGCTGTGATCGCGTCGCCGTTTATCGTTTCAATTCTGATTGGGGTGGTGAGTTTGTCGCTGAGTCAGTTGCTTCTGGATGGACAAAAGTGGTGGGGCCAAATATTAAAACTGTTATAGATGATACCTACCTCCAAGATACTAAAGGTGGACGCTATACCAGAGGAGAACATCATATTGTCAATAATATCTATACAGCAGGTTTTGCACCCTGTCATATCGAGACATTAGAGCAGTTTGAAGCTAGAGCTTATATCATTGTGCCTATCTTTTTTGGAGATAAATTATGGGGCTTGCTGGCAGCATATCAAAACTCTAGCTCCCGCGAGTGGCAATCTTGGGAAGTCAACTTTTTAACTCAAATTGCGTTGCAATTTAGCCTTGCTAAATCCCAATTAGACTATCTAGAACAGGTACAAATAAAATCTGAGAAAATAGCTCAGATAGCAGAACAGGAAAAATCCTTTACTAAGATAGTTAACCGCATTCGTCAAGCGGTAGATATCGATGATATTTTCAAAATTACTACCCAAGAAGTCCGGCAATTATTAAGGAGCGATCGCGTCGCTGTTTATCGCTTCAATCCTAATTGGGGTGGTGAATTCGTAGCAGAATCAGTAGGTAATAATTGGGTCAAACTTGTAGGGAATGATATTAAAACTGTTTGGGAAGATACTTACATCCAAGAAACACAAGGCGGTAGATATGCCAAAGGGGAAACCTTTGTTGTCAATGATATTTCTCAAGCTGGTCATTCTCCCTGCCATTTGGAAATTCTAGAACAATTTGAAGTTAAAGCATATGTAATTGTTCCTGTTTTCTGTAATGAACAATTATGGGGATTGCTAGCAGCCTATCAAAATTCTGGCCTCCGTGATTGGGAACAATCCGAAGTCAGCCTATTAGCAAGGGTTGGTGACCAATTAGGATTAGCGCTGCAACAGACAGAATATCTGCAACAACTGCAAGCAAAATCGGCACAGTTAGCAGAAGCCGCAGCCAGAGAAAAAGCAGCCAAAGAGTTACTGCAACAGCGTTCTATTCAACTACTAATGGCTGTGCGACCAGCTTTAAATGGTGATTTGACAGTCCGCGCACCAATTACAGAAGACGAACTAGGCACAATCGCCGACGCTTACAATAACACCTTGCAAGCCTTGCGGCAAATTGTCTTACAAGTGCAAACATCTTCTCAACAAGTCGCCCAAACCTCCAGTGATAGCAATGCTTCACTTGCAGGCTTGAATAACTTAGCCAAACAACAATCCATAGAAATTACCACAGCCTTAGGTGAAATTCAACAGATGCTCGACTCTACCCAAGCTGTGGTAACTAGCGCCGAGTTGGTACAAGTGGCGGTACAACAAGCAAACAAAACCGTCGAATCGGGCGATGCAGCAATGAACTTAACAGTTCAAGCCATCCAAGGGATTCGAGAGACTGTAGCGCAAACAAGCAAAAAAATTAAACGCCTGAGTGAATCTTCGCAAAAAATCTCCAAAGTGGTGAACTTGATTAGTAGTTTTGCCACCCAAACAAACGTCTTGGCTTTGAACGCCGCTATTGAAGCCACCCGTGCAGGTGAATATGGTAAAGGTTTCGCAGTTGTAGCCGATGAAGTTCGTTCTTTATCTCGCCAGTCAGCCGCCGCCACAATTGAAATTGAAAAATTAGTCCAAGAAATTCAGGCGGAAACTGGAGAAGTAGCGGTGGCGATGGAAACCGGGATTCAGCAGGTAGTAGAAGGGACGAATTTTGTCAGTGAAACAAGGCACAACTTAAATGCGATCGTTTCTGCAACTGCCGAAATTAGCCAACTAATTCAACAAATTACTGATGCAACTCAAAAACAAATGGGGCAATCTGTATTAGTCACAAATTCGATGAAAGATGTGGCAGAAATCGCCAAAAAAACCTTTGCAGAATCACAAGATATTGCCACCGTTTTCCAAGACTTATCAGGTATGGCACAAGATTTGTTAACAACCGCTAGTAAGTTCAAAGTGAATTAATAATTCGGGACTGGGGACTGGAGACTGGGGGCTAGGAACTAGCTAGTAATGTGTCAATTTTTTAGTAAGGGTTTTAGTCCTAACTTGAGAATTACTACAGTCACGCGGTGTGCAACTTTCTCTCAAACCTAACCCCCAACCCCTTCCCTGCGTTCGCGCAGCGTGTCGGAGACAGGGAAGGGGAGTAAGATTCAAAGCCTCTCTCCGCTTCGGGGAAAGGTACCCTACGGAAAGCAAGCTATGGAGAGGGGTTTCAAAAATAAGTCGCACATCGCGTTACAGTCCTACCTGCCAACCTTCAAAACTATCTTGACAAAATAACCTACCCAATCGCCAGTATCCAATCCCCAGTACCCAAATTATGATGACTGATACCGAGATTCGTGAACAAGGCTATATTTATTTTTTAGCGGAAGCGCCAGATTTAATTCAAACTATCGAGCAAGAATTATTCAGTCTAGCTGAAAATCATAGTGTAGCTAGAGTTCATAATTTAATGCGGGCTACTCATACAATTAAGGGTGGTGCTGCTACTGTTGGGCTAAAAACAATTCAGATGATAGCTCATTCTTTGGAGGATGTGTTCAAGGCTTTATATAGCCCCAAGGTAGTAATAGATGCTGAGTTACAAACTTATTTGTTTCAGTCCTATGAATGTTTGCAATTGGCATTAACATCAGAATTAACAGGCAGCATTATTAACGAAGAAGAACTTTTACAAAGAGCTACTGATATATTTGCTAAACTCCAAGAAAAATTAGGTGATAATTTTGGTGATGATTCTCATATCCCTACATCTGAAGAGTTGGGATTCGATATTGTTCAATCTATATTTGAAGTAGGTGTACAGCAACGTTTAGGCAGTATTATTGAAGCTCTTAACAATATAGAAGATGATACAGAATTAATAGATTTTTTTAGTTCCCAATTAGAAGTATTTGTCGGATTGGCAGAATCTTTAAATTTACCTGGTTTTGGCGAAATTGCACAAACAGCTTTGACAGCCCTACAAGCTAATCCTTCTCAAGTGCGCCAAATTACTGAGATTGCCCATGCCGATTTAGAGCAGGCACAACGCAATATTTTAGCAGGCGATCGCACTCATGGTGGTACACCTTCTGCTGCTTTACAGCAATTAACATCAGTTGTGACAAATCAGGCATCTGGGGAAGTTAATTCAGAATTTTTAATTCGACAAGAAGAATTTTATCAGTTTTTAACTACATTAAACAATAATAAAAGCGAATGCCTTCAACCTGTAACTGCTCAATTATATTTGAAGGTAGTTCATTATATTTTTGGCTGGTTTAACCACGAAAGAGAAATACCAGAATCAGCTTTAAAATGGGATTTACTTATTACCAATAATGAGTTTTCCAGTTCTATTGAATATATTGAAAGTTGGCTAGGTAAGTTTTTGGAATTTGTGCAGCAGGAAGTAGATAGCAAAGGTCTTTGTCTTTATCGTCAAGGTATTATTTTAATAATACTTTTGGCAATTGTAAAATTCCAGTATTCAGTTAAAAAAACTGCCGATAGTATTCTCCTGATCCAAGCTATCCAAACTAAAATCGCTTTAGTCGCTCAAGAATATAAGCAATATCCTCCTATTACTGCTCAAGAAAAAAACTGGACTGATCACCCTAAATTACAACAACTTCTCGTTTTTAAAGATATATCAACTTCCTCATCCAACATCAATGATGGACTTTTAGAAGCAATTTGGGGAGGAGAAGCTAATGAAGATGATACTCAAGTTGAGCCACAAATAGAAGTGAACGATATTTCCGAATCTACAACATCTTTAGCTGTAGCCGAAAAATTAAGTACAGAAATTACAGAAACAGCTCTTGATGTTGTTAATGAGTCAACAATCGATAAAGTTAAAAATCATCAGGGTAAAAAGGTTCATAAAAGCTCATCTGTACGTGTAGAAGTTGAGGGATTAGAACGCATTAATTATTTAGCTAGTGAGCTGCTGATTAACCAAAAAAGACGCACTTTAAATGATGAACAAGTGCAAGAAATTATTGAGCAGTTATTACAACGTCTTAACAAACACCAAGAAACTTTAAATCAACTCCGTGATTTACCACTACAACGGCAAAGTTTAGCAACACAACATACACAAAGCTTTGCCTCGGTTAATTTTGATCCCTTAGAAATGGATGCTTATACAGAATTTCATCTGACATTACACGAAGCCATAGAAGAGACATCACAATTACAAGAAGCAACAGAGTCCATCGATTTCTTATTTAAGCAAGCTACTCAAATTAGTCATAAAAAACAAAATTTAGCTTTCAGTTTGATAGATAATTTAGTTGAAGCGAGGATGTTGCCTTTAGAAAATATCCTCAGCCGCTTCCCCCACATGGTAAAAAACCTCAGTACTGTTTACCACAAACGGGTGGATTTAAAATTTACTGGTACAAATGTGCTAGTAGATAAGGCGATCGCTGAAAAGCTGTATGATCCCCTGTTACACTTAGTCCGTAATGCTTTCGATCATGGTATTGAATCTCCAGAAGTTCGCCGAGAACGCGGTAAACCAGAACAAGGTGTGATTGAAATCTGGGCTTATCATCAAGGGAGTCAAACAATTATCGAAGTCAGAGATGATGGACAAGGCTTAAAGTTAGATAGCATTCGTAAAAAAGCTATTGAACTGAATTTCATCTCCAACAAAGATCAATCCAAAGGCCATTTATCTCAAATCAATGATTCTGAACTGTTAGAATTCATGTTCGCACCAGGATTTACTACTGCTGAAAAAGTTAGTGAACTTTCTGGACGCGGGATGGGACTAGATATTGTCCGTTCTCAACTGCAAGCACTCAACGGCTCAATTTCTGTGCAGACTTTGCCTAATCAAGGCACAAAATTTATCCTTAAAATACCCTTTTCTATGACTACCGATCAATTAATGCTAGTACAAGCTGGCGGTGTTGTTTATGCTCTACTATTGGATAGTATTGAAAAAATAGTTATCCCCTCAGCGCAACAAATTCAAGAATTTGAAGGTAAACGCGTTTTACACTGGGATAGTGGTAACGAAGATACTATGCTTAGTCTGCATCAACTCTCAGAGTTGATGTATTACAATGGTGGCTGCTTTAATAATTTGAATACGAGTAATTTATTGCCTGAGCATAATACAGAAGAGATAAATCATCCTGTGTTATTGCTGAGACGAAACCAAGGCATTTTCGCTTTACAAGTTGACCAAATTATTGGTGAACAAGAACTAGTAATTAGACCATTGGGGAATGCGATCGCTCCCCCCAAATATGTTTATGGTTCCAGTAGTTTAGCTAATGGTAACCTTATGCTAGTTATTGATGGTGCTTTACTATTAGAGTCTGTGGAGATGCAGGCAACCCTTGATACCTTGGCACTACCAGCAGATGAATATGCCAATCAAAAAGCCTTATCAATATCCCCATCTACTATTCCCTCTCTACCTTTATTATCCGCTACTGTAGAGACTCATCACAAATTATCAAAAGTAATTTTAGTAGTAGATGATGCCATTAGTTTGCGGCAAACTCTATCCTTAACTCTGCAAAAATCTGGTTATCAAGTAATCCAAGCGCAAAACGGGGCCGAAGCTTTAGAACAGTTACAACGACACCCAGAAATTCAACTTGTTGTTTCCGATTTAGAAATGCCCCGGATGAATGGCTTTGAATTCTTAAGCCATATGCAACACAATCCTAAATACACCAAACTTCCTGTAATCATTCTCACTTCTCGTAGTGCGGAAAAGCATCGTCAACTCGCCCAAGAATTAGGTGCGAAAGCTTATTTATCAAAACCTTATTTAGAGCATGAGTTGATTAATACTATTGAAAGTTTAATTAATTCAGCAAAAGACAATTTAAATCGATTACTCACAGTTTGAAGAAGGCGGATGATTTTCTGGGAGCGATCGCAGAGTGACTAACTTTGAGTTAATTGTTCTATAAGTTGCAGTAAATGTTTCTCAATTTGTCCAAGGGCTTCGGTTGCAGAGGTTTTATCGATGTCGTGAACTAGCCAGTATTCAATTGCATCAACCCATTGAGGAAAGCGCTCATTCATTAGTGGACGGTGTTCTGCTTCATCTAGGGCAATAACCCTAGTAGCTGACTGAAAATCTGGCTCACAGGCTGGCTTGGGAAACCGTTCATCATCAGATATATTCACTAAACGCGCTGCTAAAGCCTCAGTCGCGTATTGGGAAATTGCCCCCACATTGTTTACACCCCGTTCAAGTGCTAATCCTCTGGAATCAGCCTGCCAATTTAGCCCTTGTTTGGTAGCCAACTGATTAAATAGGTGTTCGGCAAAGCGACTGCGGTAGTAGTTACCTGTACACAAGAACAAGATTTTATTCATTTGACTACGCGATTTTGCTAAACCTAAGGGCTTTGTACTGGTAAATGGGTTTATTTGCAAGACATCTAGGCTACTTTTCAATAAATCGGATGGTTGCAATAAAGTGATTTTGTACCAATAAGGGAGGGCGATCGCCTAACTACAAAGGATTAGCCTCTGTCACCACTTCAGGCAGTGGAATCGACTCTGTTTCGCCTGGCACAGTAGCAAAGCGACAGTCTCGCCAATCGGCTTTAGCTTTCTCTATTCGCTCTGGTCGGCTAGAGACAAAATTCCACCATTTGTAACGTGTACCCAATGGCTCTCCACCAATCACGATACACCGAGCAGCGTCAGTAGCAGAAACTTTGACTTCGTGGCCTGACTCTAGGATAGCCAGGCGATATGCCTCTAGAGGTTCATCATTAATACTTATCCCTTCCGTAACACTGTATACGGCTCTCTCTGAATAATCAGTAGGAATAGTGAAGTGACCATTGGCAGATAGCACCCCATCTAAATAGAGGATGGGTGAAAAAACTTTCACAGGTGAGGTATGACCATGTGCTTCTCCAGCAATAAGCTTGATAGTAACATTGTTATCATTCCAGGTGGGAAGGGTTTCAGCTGGATAATGAGTGAACCAAGGATCAGTTTCTTCGTATTCAACAGGCAAAGCAATCCAGGTTTGGATACCATGAATGGTAGTTTCGTTGTGACGGTCAAAGTCGGGCGATCGCTCTGAATGTACAATCCCCTTTCCCGCCGTCATCCAGTTCACAGCACCCGGTTGAATCTCTTGTACGATACCTAAACTATCGCGGTGCATTATAGAACCATCGAATAAGTAAGTTAGGGTGGCAAGATTGATATGAGGATGTGGTCGTACATCAATGCCTTTGTTGGGTGGTAAAACAGATGGGCCAAGATGATCAAAAAAGATAAACGGCCCGACCATTTGACGATGAGGATATGGCAAACTGCGGCGGGCAACAAACCCACCCAAATCTTTAACTTCAGGTTCAATCAGTTGAACTATTGCCATGAGTAGCAGGGGTGTAATTGGTGGATGCTGCAATCATTATAAGTAGATTCACCTGACAAAAAGCTCATACCAATTCAAAATTCAAAATACCCTTCGGGAACGCCAAGGGCGAACAAAATTCAAAATTAAGAATCAAGAGAGGACAAGCGTTTGGGGTTGTACATCTGTCACATTCTTTTTTCAAATTGGTATCACCTTTATGAATTATCTATTTGTGCATAGATGAAGATGGAGTTAAAAAGTGGGAGTACAGAAACACCTATGGAGAAAGCAACATTTGGGGCTGGCTGTTTTTGGGGCGTGGAGGCGGCATTTCGCCAGGTAAAAGGAGTAGTATCAACCTCAGTCGGCTATATGGGAGGGCATTTCCCTAACCCTTGCTACCTTGATGTATTGTCGAGGATAACTGGTCATGCTGAGGTGGTGCAAATAGAATATGACCCTCAACTTGTTAGTTATGAAGATTTGTTAGCAGTTTTTTGGGATATTCATGACCCGACAACCCTAAACCGCCAGGGGCCAGATAAAGGAGAACAGTACAGGTCTGTGATCTTTTTTCACAATGAGCAGCAAGCAGAAGCAGCACGGCAGTCAAAAGCCAAGCTTCAGGTATCGGGCAGATTTGAACGTGATATTGTGACCGAGATTAAGCACAAGAGTGAATATTACTTAGCAACAGAAGAACATCAACAGTATTTTGAGAAGCAGGCAAAACGCTAATTGAAAAAGGCAGTCCTGATGAAGCAAGTTTCACAGTCAAATAAGGTGATACGCACCTAAATCAAATATTCTTGCGTCAGGGCTGTCCATAGTCAAGAGTCCAGAGTCAAGTCGCTTCGCTCCAATTCAAAATTCAAAATTCAAAATTCAAAATTAAAGACCCCACGGATTTATCCGGGGGCTTGAATTAATGTTGTTTCACTTCTTTTTTTCGCCATAAATAAATTTAGCGCGAAGTCAGAGCGCCGGTCTCCGGCGCTCTGAACTTCGTAAGAGAGGGGCTTGTATCCTTTTTTTGTTCGGTCAAAGGCTAGCTTGGAATGTGGAATGTGGACTGTGGACTTTTGACAACCTGAGTGCGAAATATACAATTTAAATGCGTAACAGCTTATGAAAGATGTCTTTTCCCTACACCCCTTTCAATTCATGAGGGCAAATATTTTTAGCAATAATAGTTAGTAAAGCGAGTTGAGATTTAGCTAAGTATGGATAACTCATCTGAAAGCAAGTCTAGCTACCCGGCTGGGGGTGGTTTACCAGTGATTCAGTATTGGGTAGAACAAACTCTCTCACCACAAGGATTACAATTATGGCAAACTCTCAATCATAAAAGTGCGTGCTTATCCTGTGCTTGGGGTACGGGCGGACAAAAAGGGGGATTTGTCAATGAAGCAGGAGAATATTTACAACGCTGTGCTAAAAGTGTAGAGGCGATCGCTGCGGAATTGCAACCAGGAATTAAACAAGATTTTTTCCAAGAACATAGCATCAGTGAGTTACAAAATCTAACTTCTCAAGAATGCGATCGCTTGGGTAGATTAAGTTATCCTCTGATTCTCAAATCAGGTTCATCCCATTATCAACGTATTAGCTGGGAAGAGGTTTACCAAATCGCTACACAAGCCTTTAATTTACCACCAGCGCGAATTGCTAGTTATAGTTCTGGACGTTCATCTAATGAAGCTGCCTATTTACTACAATTATTCATGCGATCGCTAGGTAGTAATAATCTAGCAGACTGCTCAGATTTGTGTCACGCTCCCTCAACAGTGGGGTTAAAAAAAGTTTTTGGCTCAGGTACATCAATGGTAAGCCTAGAGAGCCTAAAACATAGTGATTGTCTTGTTTTAATTGGTTCTAACGCACCAGCAAACCATCCGCGATTAATGAACGAATTAATTAAGTTGCGGGAAAGAGGCGGGAAAGTAATTATTATTAATCCACAAGTAGAAATCGGACTAGTTAAATTTGCCTCTCCTGCATTTCCCATTAAATCTTTACTCACAGGCGGTTCAGATATATCCTCCTTATATTTACAACCAATTCCTGGGAGTGATGCAGCATTATTTGTAGGGTTGCAGAAATCACTCATAGAACAAAATTTAATCCAAATAGAATATCTCAAAGCTTATACTCACAATTGGCAAAAAGTTGTAGATTATGCTAATCATATATCGTGGGACGACATTACTAATACCTGTGGCATATCCCAAGAAGAAATCACAGCCACAGCTTATATAATTGGGAAATCAGCGCGTGTAGTTTTTGCCTGGGCAATGGGCATAACTCAACAAGCTAACGGTGTAGATAATATTTTTAGTATTGCTAATACAGCTTTAATTACAGGTAACGCTGGTAAAATCGGGTCTGGAACTATGCCCATTCGAGGCCATTCCAATGTGCAAGGATTTGGTTCGATGGGAGTGACTGTAAATTTGCGAGAAGAAATCAAACAAGCATTATCTCAACTATTAGGAAAACCTCTGAACGAAACTCCTGGTTATCATACCCGTGACTTAATAGAAGCAGCAGAAACAGGAAAGATAGACACACTATTCTGTTTAGGGGGAAATCTGTATGCAGCCAACCCAGACTTACAGCAAGCACAACAGGCATTATCGCAAATAGATACCATTTTTTATGTGGCGACTAAACCGAACTTAGGACATTTTCACGGATTAGCTAAACAGCAAACTCTACTATTACCTGTATTCAATCGGTTTGAAAATCCTCATAAAACCACAACTGAATCAGGCAATAATTTTGTGAGGTTAAATGATGAAGGCAAGAGTCATTTACAACCATCTAATGCTGACCTAATTTCAGAAATCGAATTAATTACAGAAATTGCTCATCGTCTACATAGTGAAACGCCGATCAATTGGCGTAAACTGCAAGATACAGCTTATATCAGAGAATTAATTGCTAAAACTATTCCCGGTTATGAAAAAATTGCCACAATTGACCAAACTAAACAGGAATTTCTCATCGAAGGGCGGATTTTAGAAGAACCAAAATTTCCTACATCTGATGGTAAAGCGCAAATGTTTGTTACACCTTTACCACAATTATCATTACCAACTAAAGCCGAATTTGGTGTATCAGAGCATCAGCCGGGAATTGTGCTAATTTTGGGAACAGGACGCAGCTATGGTCAACATAATACTGTAGTTTATCGTAGTGAAGATAAATACAGAGGAATGCCTCATCGTCACTGTATTTTAATGAACTATTTTGATGTAAAAAAAGCGGGATTCCAGGAACATCAGCGAGTCATAGTCAAAGGAGATAAGGGAAAGTTAGACAATATTGAAATTATTTGTGGGGCAATTCGTGAGGGTGTAGGTTTTATGTTTTATCCAGAAGCTAATGTTTTATTTCAAGCAAAAATTGATCCACAAAGTGGTACACCTGCTTATAAAAGAGTTCCGGTTTGTATCATAGCTGCCTGATTTAATTAGGACTTACGCACCCAGGTTGTCTGTTGAGACTGGGTGTAAGGGGTTAAGGGAATACCAAAAAATAAATTATTCCAAATTGACAGTTAGTAGGGTGCGTCAGTGCGATAAAATCTAACTGTAACAGGAAATTATTCATACTGACGCACCCCACATTTGGGACATTTTTTTATCTGGAAGTTCCTAAGGGTATAAGGGTGTAAGAGTTTTAAATATTTACACACCTACACCCTTGTCCAGACCCTTGATTTTTCGTCTTCATGCGTAAGTTCTATGAATTAAGAAGTTGAGTATCTGGCAATTAATCATGATAAAGTTATGCAATAACAACTATTGGTTATTACTTGGGAAAAATAATAGTTGTTGTCGCAATAAAAACTAAGGGTAAGTATTTGACTGATAAATGGAGCTAAGCGGGTTCGAACCGCTGACCTCTGCAATGCCATTGCAGCGCTCTACCAACTGAGCTATAACCCCATAATCTTGACCCACTAAGCTTTTTTAATATTTTTAGTGATACATAAGATTATTTCGCTTTACTAGTATGCAGGTTTATGTAGGTTAAGTCAAGATACATATATTAAGTTATGTAAAGATGTGAGGTGATGGTATCGCTATATGGGACGCGAGAGTAGAGTAATTTGATTTTTGCTGTTCCCTAAAACATTTACTAAAAGCCAGGTAAAGTTAATGCTTCTTTTAACTTAATTAACGAGCTAAATGCTGAAATTCTGGTTGATTTTGTTTTTTATTTTTATGTATGAAATATTTCGTATAGTACACAAATACTAAAATGTACTATACTCTAGGGTTGTCTAGTATCGAAAAACAACTAATATCAATTCTCCAAAATTCAGTAATAGATCCATTCCTCAGAAACCCTTGTGATATCTGATTTCCTTACTGTTGAATTTGGAATTGTTTATGCCGAAACGCTTGCTAGTGGTTGAATCTCCGGGTAAAGTGAAAAAGCTCAGTCAGATTTTGGGTTCTGAGTGGATTGTCCGTGCTTCTTGTGGACACATTCGGGAACTGAGTGATGAGGGTGAGGATGCTTTGGGGTTCAGCATGGATGGTGGTAGTGTGCAGTGTCACTACGTACCGCGTGACCAACGTTCAAAAGAAACTATCCAGCAGTTAAAGAGTGCGGCGAAGCAGGTGAGTGAAGTTGTGTTAGCGACTGACCCGGATAGGGAAGGCGAAACCATTGCTTGGCATCTCAAGGAAGTACTGGGATTGAGAGAACCGAAACGAGTTGTCTATACAGAGATTACAGCCTCGGCGGTACAGAGTGCGATCGCTCATCCACGCAAACTGGACTTAAATTTAGTCGGGGCGGGATTGTGTCGAGATTGTTTAGATAAGTTGGTCGGGTATAAGGGTAGTCCTCTGGTTTGGGCGTTAAATAATGGGGCAAAGAGTGTGGGGAGAGTGCAGAGTTCTACACTCCACCTGATTTGTCAACGGGAGAGAGAAATTCAAAGTTTTGTACCTCAAGATTATTGGAGTGTTTGGGTTGATTATGTTGAAGGTTTCCGCGCTTTCTATAAAGGTGCAGTCAACACTCGCTCAGACTCTCCAGAAACAGAAGTAGAAATTCATGATGATGCGGCGGGAAATAGCACAACTGCGCCTGAGTCTACCCGCGTGCTGGCGGAAGCAGAAGCTAATCGTTTAGTAGAAGAAGCACGCCGTCATCCCCACCAAATTGTGCAGTATGAGGGAAAAATTGCCAACCGTCAACCACCCCCACCTTTTATTACTTCCACCTTGCAACAAGCGGCTGGTTCTAAGTTGAAGTTCGCGCCAGAGAAGACGATGCAGCTAGCCCAAAAGTTGTATGAGGCTGGGTTGATTACATATATGCGGACAGACTCGGTAATGTTGAGTCCAGAGTTTTGTGAAAGTGCGCGTCAGTGGTTGGAGCAAAATGACCCCCAGAATGTACCGAAGCAGGTTGCAAGACATCGCAGTAGTAAGACAGCCCAACAAGGACACGAAGCGATTCGCCCAACTGATGTGTTTCGTCCTTCCGCCCAGTTGCGAATAGAACTATCCACAGATGAGTTTAACTTGTATGTGATGATTTGGAAACGGGCGATCGCTTCCCAATGTCGTCCAGCCCAACTACGAAAAACGGTTGTAATTACCCAGTCTGGTCAAATTCTCTGGCAAGCAAGAGGACAAGTAGTAGAATTTCTCGGTTACACCCGTTACTGGCCTAACCTCAGCAAGGATACCCTCTTACCCACCTTGCAACAAGGGCAAATGGTCACTTTAGAAAATGCTGGTCACGAAAAGAAACAAACCCAACCCCCACCACGCTACAGCGAACCCAAGTTAGTGCAACTGATGGAACGTAAAGGTATTGGTCGTCCCAGTACCTATTCTCCCACCATTGCCACCCTGAAGAAACGGGGTTATGTGGAATTGACCAAAGACAACTTACACCCAACAAATCTAGGGTTAGAAGTTGATACTTTCTTACAAAAAGCCCTACCGGATTTACTAGAAGCGGAATTTACTGCCAAAATGGAGAATGCCCTAGATGCGATCGCTGAAGGTAAACAACCTTGGCAAATATACTTAACCACTTGGAATCAGAATTATTTTGCCCCTGCTTTAGCCAAAGCCAAAACCATAGCTGTCGATTCAGGTAATCCGACAAAAACCTTTCCCCCGCGTCAATACGATACTAGCCGGACTCGTTGCCCTGATTGTAATAACTTTCTCAGCAAAATTCCCAGCAGTAAACTGAAGAAAAAATACTTCCTCAAATGCACTAGCGGTTGTGAAAACACAGTCTTATTCTGGAGTGAATTTAGTAAGACTTGGCAAGCGCCCCGAACAAAAGATGACAAGATGGCAGAAAATGGGCAAAAGAATCATCTCTCACCTGCAACGAAACTTCCTACTCAGTTGACAGCATACCCCTGTCCAGTATGTAAAAGACCTTTGGAGGAGTATACTTACACCAAAGATGGACAGAAAAAAACTATGCTGCGTTGCTCTGCATCCTCATCTCGCACTGATAAAAAACATCAAGATGTGGCTTATTTCCACACTGCTAAAGGTTGGTGGAGTCCTAAGTTTGGGGAAATAAATAAATGAAAGACTATCCCTCTCAACGTAAATAGGGATAGTCTAGTTTTACCAATCGTGGGGGATAAATTTTGAATATACTAGAATTTTCTCTACTAGTTTGGCTTGGCTCATTTAGCGCTGGTTTTATAGGTGCGTTAACTGGGTTGGGGGGTGGGGTTGTTATTGTTCCCTTATTAACTTCAGTATTTGGTGTTGATATTAGATATGCTGTTGGCGCTTCCCTAGTATCTGTAATTGCGACATCCCTGGGGGCTGCATCTACTTATATTAAAAAAGGCTATACAAATCTGCGATTGGGAATGTTTTTAGAAGTTTCCACCACAATTGGGGCGATCGCTGGCGCGATTATTGCTACATTTGTATCTGTCAAAGCCTTGACGATTGTGCTGGCGATCGTACTAATGTATTCTGCGTATCTTTCACAACGACCCAGACTTGAGCAAGTAGAAGACGATATAGCAGACCCCATCGCCAACTACCTGCAACTCAATAGCACCTATCCTACTACTAATGGATTAATGCCTTATCACGTCCACGCAGTACCAGCCGGGTTTAGCATCATGTTAGTAGCTGGGGTGTTGTCCGGCTTGCTGGGTATTGGTTCGGGAGGATTCAAAGTTTTAGCAATGGATCAAGCCATGCGCCTACCCTTCAAGGTTTCAACCACCACCAGCAATTTTATGATTGGTGTCACAGCCGCCGCATCAGCCGGAGTGTATTTAGCCAGAGGTTACATTGATCCGGGTCTATCAATGCCTGTAATGTTAGGTGTATTACCCGGTGCTTTTTTGGGTGCGAGAGTTTTGATAGGTGCGAAAACGCAGATATTGAGGATTGTTTTCAGTCTGGTGTTAGTAGTAATGGCTTTGAAGATGGTCTACAACAGTCTAATAGGAGGGCTGTAAAATGTATGAATATAATTCTGGTATTTACTGGAACTCAACAGTACAGTCAGAAAGTGAAGTTGTGGTTACCTCGGTGCAGCTTCCAGAAGCGAATGAGAACCAAAAATTAGAAGAACCACCAATTAGCGCAGTCGGGCAAATTACTAGCATTTGTGAAATTGATGTTAGCAGGAATTTCGTCAAAACATCAACTGAACAGCAATTAGAATATTTACTCAGCAATCTTTTAAAATATGGTGTTTTAACAGCTAGTGCAGTTGTCCTACTAGGGGGCATACTCTACTTAATTCATCATGGTACTGAGCCTGCTGATTATCACATTTTTCACGGTACACCATCAGAGTTTCGTTCACCATCTGGTGTATTCCACGCAGTGTTATCAGGTAGCCGCCGTGGCATCATTCAACTGGGACTTTTATTATTAATTGCTATTCCCGTTTTACGCGTTGTTATATCTTTACTCACATTCCTCATAAAACGAGAATTTATTTACATTATTATTACCTCTTTAGTGTTAGCAAGTTTAACATATAGTCTAATAGGAGCTTATTATTAAAAGAAGCCTCAACCCAGTCCTGGTCAATTATCATTACTATGATGATTTTTGATTGCTTGAATATACACTGATCAAGCGATGTCTAACTAAATAATCAATCTGGTAGATTAGCGCTCCAGTGATTAACCAAAAAATTCCAAAGATTACTATAATCTGCCGTTCAAATTGTGTATATATTTCCAGGGGGTTTGTGTAACTCAGATTAAATATAGGCAAAATAAATGTGCAGAGTAAAGCAGCAACTAGCGTAGACAAGGCAATTACAACCCATCCATATAAACCTTCCCACCAACTCATTAATGTTGGAACTAATCCTTTAACATCACCTACTTCTGGTGCTTGAATTTCAGCAAAAAAGCGTCCAAGCAGCAAATGCAGGTAATGATGAGTGAAAGAAATAACTGCAATTGGAGAAAGCAAAGCTAATATGATAAATATAGCGAATAACTCTGGACTGCTGATAAATTTAGCAAAATTATATCCAAATCTAACTAAATTTTCGCCTACAAATGTAACTACCCGTACGAATAACATGAGAACAAATGATTTTAACCAACAACTAGGGTAAGGTAACCAATTAGGCCATCGAGACTTTTGACCTCTATCGTTCAAAATATTTCGTTTTGTCATGTTTTTAAGAGATACGAGACTATACAAGATTAGTTAATTATTGTTTGATTAACTTGATTGAGTAGCTGATTAATACTACGTACAATTAATGTATTAAGGTTAACCAGTAACTATAGGTTAGTCTGTGATCTAGATCAGCTACAGGAATCCGATTTGATTATTCAACAAACGTAAGTCTGTGTATCCATTGCCCACCGTATCATGGTTTTGGTGGGCAATGCCCACCCTACGTATATTTCAGAAATCAAATGGTAGTTCTATATATGTGCAAGTATTTTTTGCAACTAATTTCTGACTCTGCAATCTCAAAATAAGAAAGATAAGGGATTGCTCATATTTTCTGCAAAACCCAGGATACCGCGATCGCGGTGTTCATAAATTAATGTCCCTTGAGAATCAAATAGAAAAGTTCCTCCGCGCTGGGTCAAATAAGATGAATCTGGTACATAAGTACTCCAGTTGCTCAAAACTTCAGTCATATTTCGTAGGCGCAGGGTTGCTAGTTCAAAAGGACGCTGAAAGCCTGTTCCGCCAGCAGCTTGGAAAAATGAACCTTTCATGGGTGGTAAAGGTGTACCCCTCACAACTTCCTCATCAGCAATTAACTGGGGTGCTTTTTTATCACCCTTATAACCCCGGAAAACTTCCTTGAGTGTTCCGGGACTACCAATTCCCGCACACATCAGCATTAAATTCAGCCATGCTTTTTGTGAACTTGATAGGAGGGGTAATTGTAGAGATAAACCGCGATAAAGCCCCAAAATGCTGTGAATTTCAGCTTTTGTATCCACAAACAACCATTCTTGCGGGAAACCTGTATATTCGCAAAACTTGAGTCCAGAATTGCGATCGCCTATTCCAATAGCGCGAATTATAATTCCTCTGGCTGCGATTTGTTCTTTTTCTCTTTGTAGCCACCAAGCATATTCTAAATTGTCAAAATCCCCTAACTGTGACCAAATTAGTACAAGTAACTTGGAAGGGGAGATGCAGCCATCTAAAACGGGTTTAATCTCTCCGTCGCTAACTCGTAAGCGTTGAGTTTGACTCAAAATCGAATAAATATTTAAGGAATTAGAGCTGGCTTGAATATTCATGCAAGTGGGGGCGACAGTTTTTTAGTAAAATTCTAGCCGGATTCGGATATTTGGTTTTTTGTAGGGGATCTATAGCGCTTCTCGTTTGTATGCGATACACCCTGACCTCTCTCCTACAAGGATACTGTTGGCGAATTGATAGAGGGCAAAACCAATCATCACAAAATAGAAAATCAGGAATACTATGAGGCAGTGGGAGCAATTCGAGCAAAGTGAGAAACGCGAGTCTGACTGCGTGGGACATGTTGCCACCAATCCCACATCCGACTGAAGTTGATAGCAGCAGCAGTAATGACATGCTGCAAGAGAGTTTTGGCAAGACCAATGTAGCGACAACGGCGTAATTGGTAGCGACCAGTAGCTTGGGAAATCAAGCCTTCAACGCCAGCACGTTGGTGATAAATTTGTTGAAAAGATTCAGTTTTTTGGCGAATGCGAGCATCATGTAATGCAAGATGTAGTTCCTGTGGTTTGAGGGTCAGAAGACGCGGTAGTTTTTTGGAGCGAGTGCATTTTGAGCGACTTGAACAAAGCGAACAATCGGATTTGTCAAATTGTATTTTGACTACTGGATTGTCATGGCTATCGACAGTTGTACGCCAGGACTTACTTTGTTTACCCATTGGGCAATCAACACGCATCAAATCCCAATGAATAGTGAAGCAATTTTGCTCAAAGCCGGATTGTGCTGTTGCTTGCCAACTAGTTCCGGGGGGAACTTTTCCTACTAAATCAACATGAAAATGGGATTGACTATCGACTAAGTTTTGAGCATTGACATAGCCAGTATCGACAACATGTTCTTGTGGCAAAAGATTGTTCTGGTTTAAACGAGAATGAATTACTGGTGTCATCTCAACATCCGCACTTGTGGCCACGGACGTTTCCACATTGATAATTAAGTTTGGCAGTATGGGGTGACAAATTTCTGTCAGATGCAGATTATAACCAGTCCAGTTGATTTCTCGCTTGCTGGAATTGCGTGCATCAACATCGTAAGGAGATTCAATCTGTAGTCTATTTGGTGGTAAGTTATCTTGTTCTCGCCAATAGACTTGTTGCAATTGAATATAGTATTGTTGCACCCAAACTATACGTAATGTTTCCACTGATGGAATCTGCCACAGCCAATTACAAGTTGAGTCTGCATACAAAGCGGATAGCAAATGATGACCATCCTCACCAATTTTTCGCCTCAATTTCTCACGTTCGGCTTTTGATTTGGGCAAGCGGTATTGCTCAAATCTCAGGGAGTAACGTTCAAACCAATCAACGTCAACTCTCGATTTGAGCCAATCAGGGGCAAAATAAGCCAAGTCATTTAAGGTATGACGTAAAGTTTCTCCCACTAATTCCAAACGATTTAACTGTCGTACTGCGGCTAATACGTGAGTTGAATCAGTTCTGACACGGCCGCGATTTTTGAGCCAACCTAGTTCTTGGAAACGAGCTAGCATTTGGTTGAGTAACTCTCGCTCTCGTCCTGCTTTGATTAATCGCTGACGAAATTCTGAAAGTACTGAATAATCAAACCCTGGGTCATTTAATTCCAACGATAGTGCGTATTTCCAATCAATATGACCCCTCACTGCATCCGCCGCTTGTCTATCCGTTAAACCTTCGATAAATTGCATTACTGTCACTAATGCCAGTTGTCCTGCTGATATTCCACTTTGACCACAATCTGCGCGGTAAAGTTTGACAAAATCCTCATCCTTATATAACACTCCTATTTCATCCCGCATCTTCATATATATGTTCCCTTTGGGAAATGAATTCCGGGCTACTTGCGCTGTTGTTTCAGGAATCTGCGACATATCACGCGGGTGCAGGGTCATAATCTTTGTAGATGCTACGCTCAATATACTTATTCTCTTTTTTCCACTGTTCCAAACTCTTGAGGGGCTTAACCCTTCAATAATTCGCCAACAGTATCCTACAAGGAGAGAGGCTTTGATGCTTACTCCCCTTCCCTTGTAGGGAAGGGGTTGGGGGTTAGGTCTGTATTAAACTTAACTGCAAACCGCTATATTTACAACAATTCTGTTAGGGAAAATTGCCGTTGTCGGTCTAGTTCTTGTAGCTTGATTTTTTCGGTGTAGAATGCCTGATAATATGATTGCCATTTTTCTGGTTCAGTGTCAGGGTCAGTTTCTTGCCACAGTTCCAAAAAGTGACGATAGCGCTTTTCTGTTAACACTCGTTCCATACAGGCGATCGCTGCTTGTACAACTTGGGGAGTCCGCATGATCTCTTTCTTGGATTTCTCATTGAGATGAAACAGATGAGAAATTACCCCAAGTTCTTCAGCTAGTTCTAAATATATATCTTGCAGTCGGGAAACTAAATCAACTTGTTCGCCTGTGCATTCTAAAATCTGTTGCCACAAAAATCTATGATGGGATAGGCTAAACTCTAAACTTCTGGCCTCTAGTTCTTCTATAATCACTCGACGCTGTTCGGGACAATGGAGGTAAATCCGCAGTAGTAGCGCCTCAGCTAGTTCTAGGAGGCTGCGATCGCCTTTGAGGGGAGAATTAGGGCTGGGGACTAGGGAAAGGCTTCTATTCGTCCTGGTTGATAGGGGTTTGCTATAGGCGGCGGTGGTTGGGGTAATTTGCGTGAGGAGATTTTCCACTCGTAGGGGGATGAGTCTGGTGTCTCCTAAGCTGAGGATTTCTGCACAGTAAGAAACGTAATAGTTACGGGTATCGCTATTAACTATATTTTTGAGTAGTTTGACAAATTGCTGTGTAACTTGCTGAAAATCAGGGGCTTGTTTTAAATCCCGGTCTTTGATAATTTGTTGAATCTGCCAGTTTAACCATAATGGCGCATTAGCTAATAATTGTCCGTAATCTGCTGGTGTATGGCTACGCAGATATTCATCAGCATCTTTGCCATCGGGGATGTTGAGAATTTTCAGTTGCACTTCACCTTTGTAAGCTAAATCGGCAATTTCCCCGATCGCCCGTTCGGCGGCGTTGGTTCCGGCTTTATCTGCATCAAAGTTGAGTACCAACTGTTTTGAGTCGGTGTAGCGTAATATTAGCCGGACTTGTTCTAAACTTAGGGCAGTACCCAAAGAAGCAACAGCATTATTAATCCCAGCAGCGTGGAGAGCGATCGCATCAAAATATCCCTCCACTACCACGGCTTGATCAGACTGGGAAATCCCCGTCTTTGCTTGGTCGAGGGCAAATAAGGTTTTACCTTTATTAAATAGTTCGGTTTCTGGCGAATTTAAATATTTTGGCTGTTCATCCGTTAAAGTGCGTCCACCAAAACCAATCACTCGTCCTTGGATATCGCGGATGGGAATCATCAGGCGATCGCGGAATACATCATAATATCCAGCGCCTTCCTTGCGGGGTTTAATCAAACCTGCTTTTTCTACCAGATGGACTGGGTAATGCTTGTCTTCCACCAAATAACGATGGAGAGTTTCCCAGCCTGCGGGCGCGTAACCCAAGCCAAACTGTTGGATTGTTGCTTCCTTGAATTGGCGATCGCTGCGTAAATACTGCATCGCCCTTTGTCCTTGTGATTGTCTGAGGGCGTGTTGATAAAAACTCGCCGCCGAAGCCAGCACCTCATACAACTGTTCCCGCAACGATATCTGACGCTGTAATTCTTGCCGTTGTTCTGGTTCCAGGGTTTGGACTGGGACTTGGTAGCGCCTAGCTAAATCTAACACCACATCAGCAAACGATCGCTTGCCCAATTCCATCAAAAACTTAATCGAATTTCCACCAGCCTGACAACCAAAGCAATAATACATTTGCTTAGTTTGGCTGACAGTAAAACTAGGTGATTTTTCATCATGGAAAGGACACAAGCCGACAAAATCTTTACCCCGCTTGCGTAAAACCACATATTCCGATACCACATCGACAATATCAGCCCGATGTTTAACTTCATCAATCGTATCTGGATGGAGGCGCGGAATTTGCATTTTGGTTAGAGACGCGATTAATCGCGTCTGTACAATTGTCAGTTGTCATTACTCATTAATCATTAGTTTTCCCTGCTCCCCCTGCTCCCTGCTCCCTGCTCCCCCTGCTTCTTCTCCTCCCCCTCCTCATATAATTATTGTTGCCAAGCCCAAAATAGTGTATAGAATTGCTTACGCTTAATTTTATCAGAGGAAATACGGGAGATGGGGCGTATTTTTATTTCGGCAGCCCACGGAGGCAAAGAAGCGGGAGGAGTAGATCCAGGCTCAATTGCTGGGGGGACGACGGAAGCTAGAGAAATGATTCTGTTACGAGATTTGATTGTGACAGAATTGCGATCGCGGAGTTTTGAAGTTTTGTCTGTTCCTGATGATTTGAGTGCGGCTGATACTATCACCTGGATCAATGCTCGTGGTCGTCGAGGTGATGTATCCCTAGAAGTCCATGCTGATTCGGCGAGTAGCCCGGCTGTACGGGGCGCTAGTGTGTTCTATATTGCGAGTAATAATGAGCGTAAAAGCAACGGGGAATTGCTGTTAGTTGGATTGTTACGCCGTGTACCCCAGTTACCAAATCGGGGAGTTAAGCCAGATACAGACAGTGGTTTAGGTAGATTGGCCTTTTGTCGGCAGATTGCGATCGCTTCTTTACTCATGCAGGTGGCTTTTCTCAGCAGTCCTGAGGATCGAGCTTTGCTGCAAAATCGTCGGCGCGATTTCGCCTTGGGTATTGCTGATGGTTTGGCTTCATGGAGTCGAGTAATTGACCCTAACCCTGGAACCCCCGCAGACCCGAATTATCCACCCATCAATATTAATATTAATGGGCAGAATTATGCAGAGCAAGGAATCTTAGTTAATGGTAATGCTTACATTCCCATTGATTTAGTCGATCGCCTGCGGATTGATTTATCAAAAGCACCAAATGTCAATCGCCTTACCTATCGGCGAATTGTCTATGTCAAAGCGGTGGAACTGCGAGATTTTAATGTAGCCGTTAGCTGGGATGCAGCAACACGCACCGTCACCTTACGTTCCAATTTGGTAGTGTGTCCTGGTCAAATTGACAGGATCATCTCCAATGGAACTACCTCAGAAGTGCAAATGCAACTATTCTTGAGAAACAATAACGAAAATGCCTTAGCGCAATTTCCTGACTTACCTAAACTCTATCGAGAAGAAGCCAGCGCCGAGGGCGTAAATTATGACATTGCTTTCTGTCAAATGTGCGTAGAAACAGGCTTTTTACGCTTTGGTGGAGACATTAAAGCAGAACAAAATAACTTTGCCGGTTTAGGTTCCATTGGTGGCGGTACAGAAGCAGCAGCTTTTCCTAGTGCCAGAATCGGTGTCAGGGCGCACATCCAGCACCTCAAAGCCTACGCCAGTCTCGAACCCCTAGTCAATGAAGTAGTAGATCCCCGATTTCGCTTCGTCACCCGTGGCGTAGCCACAAAAATTGATGAACTTTCCGGACGCTGGTCAGCCGATTTAGATTATGGGTCAAAAATCACCGCTATGGTAAAACGTTTATACGAGTCCGCCGGCTTCTTTTAATAGTGAATCCGGTTTAAGCAAAGCCCAAAACTCTAACATTTTTGATACCTCATCCCTGGAAGTTGCGAAACTATACCCATCAATTCCAACTGTAATAAAGCACTGGAAACCGAACCAGCATTCATGCCTGTTTGCTGAATAATTAAATCGAAGGGTAAAGCATCAAAGCTAATAGTATCAAGTACCCGTTGCAGTTCTGGTGATAAAGTGGGTAAACTCAACTGCTCTGGTACTGATGATTTATCTACCACATCCAATTGTGGTATCGCTCCCAGCATTTTCAAGAGTTCGTCGATTTCTCTGATAATCAAAGAAGCCCCTTGGCTAAGTAATTTTAAACAGCCTTGGGATGGATGATCATCTACTCTGCCGGGGAGTGCATAAACATCCCTACCAAAATCATTGGCGTAGGTAGCCGTAATTAATGCGCCAGACTTGATTGGTGCTTCCATTACCAAAATGGCGCGACTTAACCCTGCAATAATTCTATTACGACGAGGAAAGTGAGTGCGATCGGGTGGGGTTTTGGCAGGATATTCACTCACAACCAATCCATTGGTCAGAATCTGCTTGTACAAATCCCGATTTTTATGAGGATAGACGACATCTACACCTGTACCCAAAACTGCAATAGTTCGTCCACCAGCTTTTATAGTTGCATTGTGGCTGACTGTGTCGATTCCTTCCGCCATACCAGAAACCACAGTGAAGCCATTTTTAGCTAAAGCAGTGCTAATTTGCCGAGTCCAGCGTATGCCATATTCTGAGGGTTGACGCGTCCCGACAATACCCACTAAGGGTTTGTTTCCCCAATTTTCTTGTAAATCTACCTCACCCTGATAGTACAACATGGGCGGTGGGCTGGGAGTTTCTAACAACAACCGGGGGTAGTTTGTATCGGCTGGTGTCCAGAAGTGGGGGTTTTCTTGCTCATGCTGGATGAGTAATTGTTCTGGGTAAAGACGCGATCGCTGTTTTACCACTTTTTCTAAAGTCTGTAAACCAAAGCCTTCAACTTCCCCTAACTGCGCCTGAGTAGCATTCCAAGCTGCTGCTAATGTACCGAAATGCTGCTGTAGTCGTCGCAGCAAAACAGGCCCAACCCCAGAAATTTGCGCCCAAGCTAACCAATAGGCTCGTTCTTCTCCCACATTCCCATCCTCACACCCACTGGGTTGAGTATTCCCAAATTTGGGGGGTTGGGTATCGGGGATTGGAGACTGGGGACTGGGGACTGGGGACTGGGGAAGTTTTTTATTCTGTCTCTTCAATTTTGACTGAGTTTTTATCTTTGAGGTAGGCAAATACAGATTTATCACCAATATCGGGGGGAATGGCTTGTATTACTTTACGCACAGCAAAGATTAAGAATAAAATTGCCCAAGTTCCTAATAAAATTTGTTCCCATTGAGTTGGTAAAACTCCTACCAAATGTCCTAATAAAAGTGTGGGTACGAGGAAAGTTAGGACTTTGGTTTCTAAACGATGAAAGCAAAACGCTTCTTTGAAATAAATCCCTGTTAACGCTGCGAAGGTAAAACCAATTCCCAATATGGTCAAAGGTTGATTGTATACAGTCACAGCAAAAGGTTGGCTGTCGGAATGTCCGAAGATAAACGCAGCAATGCTACCAATTATCCAAAAAACCTGTAATAGTCTGTGCAATGGTGCAAGATAAATATGAATTGTCAATAAACTCACTCCCAGGGCCAAACTGAAGCAAGTGTATAAGGGAGTTAGGGCTTGAATAGCAATAGGATTATTGGTGAATAATACTAAAGTAGTGCCAATGGCAAAACTCAAGGCTGCTACCATTAAACCAGAACGGTAAATAATCACACCCTTGCGATCGCTCTGATTAATCGTAAACTCCCCAAATTGACCTTGATAAACTTCCGGTGCAGATATTGTTGATGTAGTCATTCGTTACTAGTCCATAGTTATTGGTCAACAGTCAACGGTTCTCACCTTGCCTTTATGTACTAGTCTAATAACTAATGACTTCTAGAGGATCTAGCAAGTTAATCTGCAACTGTGAATGTGCATCACCGCTATTGATGGCAATTTCTACCCAGCCATGACTGCCGATTAAAGCTGTAGCCTCTCCCAGTTTCACATCACTATAGGTATCACACCCCGGAATCATCAAGCCACTAACTTGCACACACCATTTTTTGCCTTGTATGCAATCACCAGGAATATTACTAACTAAATTACCAAAGTAATCTATATATTGAATACAACCAGACCAGCCTGTTGCTGTCTGAGTGCAGTTTTTCATGTTCATCTGTACCAAAGTGGCTGGTGCAATTTCTTGTCCCAGATGTTGGAGAGATACGCCACTAGCCAGATGAGCGCCGACTGGGGCAAAAATATCTCTACCATGAAAAGTTTTGCTAGGTTCAGGAGTACGCCAATACTGGGGATTAGTTAGTTCTACAACTGCCATAGCTCGACTTTGAGCTAATACACCGCTAAATATGCCATTATCAGGCCCCACTAGAAACCCATCTGCAAATTCTACTGCGATCGCCCGTCTTCTACTACCCACCCCCGGATCTACCACAGCTATATGTACAGTACCCTCAGGGAAGTAGGGATAAGCATTCATCAAACAAAACCTAGCAGCAGCAATATTTTGCGGTGGTATTTGATGGGTTAAATCCACCATCTGTAATTTAGGGTTAATTTGGGCAATTACTCCTTTCATTACAGCTACATACACATCGCGATCGCCAAAATCACTCAGTAAAGTCAACAAAGGCTGATAAGACCAATTTTTTGGCATAACAAATAAACATATCTATATTAAATTAATTTTTTCTGTAACATACACTACGAAAACTGTGCTATGTTAGGAAGAACAGACATAAAGTAGAAAAATTAAGAGGTTAATCCTATGAGCCAAACTAGATTTAAGGCGAATAGCACTGCCAAGGAAGTACACAGACAAAATATTCAAAGAAACATACAGCACCGCCTAGAAGTAGCTAGAGCGAAAGGTGATGAAAGACTAATTCGGCAACTAGAAGCTGAATTAAGACAATTTGCCTAAATTTCAGTACTCATTGTTCATAGTTTTGTTGTGTTCATCCCGCTCAGGCGGGTTTTTTGTTGGAAACTTACATTAACTATTAATATTCCTCCTTCCCAACTCCTGCATAAAAACTAAAACCTCAACGTGTAACTCAGCAAGAGGTTGAAAGGCTAAGGCCAGACTTCCATACACGAAAAACGAGGTTTATTGTTTTTTCTACAGGGGATATAAAATAAAAAAGATTAATGCCACAAAGGCAATTAAAACAGTATTTCTCACTAGCTGCGCTATGTTTGGTTTGCTAGCGCCATTTAGTACACAGATGCAATATGGTTTAGAACAATCCAAGTGAAGCCAAAACTGGACTCATCTGGAATCCGTGGCGTGATATTTTCAATTGTTCAATCGAACATCCTCGTGGGTCGATGTGTTTCAAGAGCTACAGCACGACCTTAAACGCAAAATGGAACAATAGCTGCAACTAATCAGCTGTGATACTAAGTTTCTCAAATAAACATCAAAGAAAAATCCGAAAAGTCTCATAACTGATGGGTAGATATGAACATAGATTTTACTCCATAAGATTAGTATTTGATTTTTTTGAGCTATGTAGGCAATGCCCATCAAAACCTTGATGTGGCGAGTATTTCTCACCCTACAAATACCAAAAATTGTAACAATAATCAAATCGGATTTTTATATCTATTTTGATTCAATCTAAATCGTCCCGTGAAGTATAAATCTATCAAATTAATAGACTGAACATGAACATTTATCCTCAAAAACAAATGAAGTCTTTATTATTCATCTTAGCTACAACTTTTGGCACAGCCTTATCATTTACTGGTAGTGTTAATTCTGCTATTGCCTCAGAACTAACAGCTAATAAGAATTCAGCAGGAAATAGCGGAAATATAGCTAGTGTACGCACTTGTCCCAAATATGCAGGAGGGGGAAGATTATCAGCCAGAATTGAAACTCCTAATTTTATTATTCATCTTTGCGAGCGACGGAAAAAGCTGTTTTATACAGGCATTTCTAAGCATACAGGTAAAGGAATTTATTCTTTGCCAGCTTATGTGGAAGAAGGTACAGGATATGTCGCTAAAAATGGCAAATATGAATATATCGTTACTGGTGCCAGTCTAGATATTATCAAAAATGGCAAGGTTATACAGTCGGAAACTGTAACTAAATTTACCAGTGGTTATGTCAATTAAGCACATCTAAATATCTAAAAATATCTGTGGGGGTTGGTAATTGATAATGGCAAAGCGTAATTAACATTCAGCAACCCTAATATGGTGAGCAATTCTCACCTTAATTAACCCTAATATCTAAGTTTTTATCATCCCCATTGTCTGTCAATGGGGATTTTTAACACAATATTATTTTTTGGTGTTGCTGAATCCCGATATGATTGGACTCAACTGCAAACCGCTATATATTGAGAATGCAGAGAATCAACTCTACAACCCAACACTCAATATCAAGACCACCATGACCTATTTAGAAACAGCAGCACAATTTTATAGTGAAGTTGCCCAAACGCCGCAAGTGGGTCTGTGCTGTGTTCAAAGTACACCTCTACAACTACCAGGGCTAAAAATTCCTTTATCCATGCAGGAAATGAACTATGGTTGTGGAACCACCGTTCATCCTACGGAACTTGGCAAGCAACCTACCGTCTTGTATGTTGGTGTGGGTGGTGGGTTAGAAGCATTGCAATTTGCTTATTTTTCTCGTCGCCCTGGTGCTGTAATTGCAGTTGACCCAGTTGCAGCGATGCGAGAAGCAGCCGCACGTAACCTAGAAATGGCTTTAACAGACAACCCGTGGTTTGAAAGTAGTTTTGTAGAGATTCGTGAAGGTGATGCCTTTAATTTACCTGTGGCAGATGGGTCAGTTGATATCGTGGCTCAAAATTGTTTGTTTAACATTTTCGAGCCTGAAGACTTAACCCGCGCGCTCAAGGAAGCGTATCGGGTGTTAAAGTGTGGTGGACGGTTGCAAATGAGTGACCCTATTGCCACCAGTCCCATCCCGGCACACTTGCAACAAGATGAACGGTTACGCGCTATGTGTTTGTCTGGCGCACTGACCTACGAAGAGTACACCCAGCGTATTATCGATGCTGGCTTTGGTCAGATTGAAATCCGGGCGCGTCGTCCTTATCGTTTATTAGATTCCCAAACTTACAATTTAGAAACCCATTTACTTTTAGAAAGTCTTGATTCAGTCTCATTCAAAGTGCCTATCCCAGAAGATGGCGCTTGCATTTTTACTGGTAAAACGGCAATTTATGCTGGTTGCGAAGATTTTTTTGATGACAAAGCCGGACATATCCTACAACGTGGCATTCCGGCAACCGTATGCGATAAAACTGCTGCTAAACTAGCAACGGTAAAGCCAAAAGAAGTAATAATTACTGATTCTACTTGGCATTATAACGGTGGTGGTTGCTGTTAATTTATACTGCTCAAAATGTTGTTAATTAGTCTGTTTATTGCTACCCTGTTCCTGGCTTATGCTAATGGAGCTAATGACAACTTTAAGGGTGTAGCGACGCTGTTTGGTAGTCGGACAACAAGCTACCAAACAGCAATTTTGTGGGCAACTTTTACGACTTTTGCAGGTTCTTTAACTGCTACTTATTTAGGTAGAACAATAGTTAAAGAGTTTACTGGTAAGGGTATTTTACCAGATGCGATCGCCAATGCACCAGAGTTTCATTTAGCGGTGGCGATCGCCTCTGGCTTGACGGTACTACTGGCTACTACGATGGGATTTCCCATTTCCACATCCCACAGTTTAATCGGTGCAATGTTTGGTGCTGGACTGGTAGCGTTTGGACTCCAGGTAAATTTTGCCATTTTAGGAATCTATTTCATTTTCCCCCTATTATTAAGTCCTATTATTGCTATTGCCTTCAGTGCAGGAATTTACAGTTTAATTAATTACTTAAGTATTAGGCTGAATTGGCAGTTAAATCATAAAATAATTGATACCCTTCATTATATCAGTGCTGGTATATTCAGCTTTGCTAGAGGACTTAATGATACTAGCAAAATTGTCTCTATAGTCCTAATTATCGATTATTTCTCACTTTCTGGGGCAATGATTACCATCGCAATGGCTATGGGTCTTGGTGGTTTACTCAATTCTCAAAAAATTGCTGAAACCATGAGTACAAAAATTACCTCTATGAATCGTATCCAGGGAGTATCGGCCAATATCATTACTAGTATTCTAGTGATTCTTGCTAGTAATTTTGGGTTGCCTGTATCTACAACTCATGTCGCAGTATCTTCTATTTTTGGTGTAGGATTAGTTGGTAGTAAAGCCAATAAATATATTTTTTACCAAATTTTATTAGTCTGGTTGGTCAACTTACCTATTGCCACCATTATTGGTGGTATCACCTATAGACTATTACAAGGTTAGCAACATCTTCAATATCTTAACTTATTCCAGGAATAGTTATCAATGACAACTACACCAAGCACTACCATAAATACAAAAATAATTCCTTTTAATTCTCAGTTAAATGCTCCTTTAACCAAACAAGAAATCAATGTTTTACAAATTAATTTAGGTAAACGCTGTAATCTTGCTTGTACACACTGTCATGTTGAAGCTAGTCCCAAACGTACAGAAGAGTTATCAGCAGAAATCTGCGAACAATTAATCGAGGTAATTCATCGATTTCCGCAAATTAAAATTGTCGATTTAACTGGCGGCGCACCAGAGATGAACTATGGATTTCAGCCATTAGTAGCAGCCGCACGTCAACATAATAAACAGGTAATTGTCCGTTCTAATTTAACTATTTATTTTGTGGAGGGCTTTAAATATTTACCTGAATACTTTGCTGCCAACAAAATCAGAATTGTAGCATCCATGCCTTGTTACCTAGCGGATAATGTTGATAAAATGCGTGGTGTAGGTGTATTTGATGATTCAATTAAAGCTTTACAATGGCTAAATCAAGTTGGTTATGGAATAGACCCCAGTTTAGTTTTGGATTTGGTTTATAATCCCCAACTACCTACAAGTGAAAAATTTTCCCTAACTCCTGAACAAAGTAAATTAGAGCAAGATTACAAAACTTTCTTACAAAAACATTTCCGTATTGAATTTAACAATCTGTTCACTATTACTAACTTACCAGTTGGTAGAACTAAACTCTATTTAGAACGGAAAAAACTAGAGACCAGTTATTTGCACTTTTTAGAATTGCATTTCAATCCTCATACGGTAGGAAATTTAATGTGTCGCAATCAATTATCTGTAGACTATCTCGGTAATATATATGATTGTGATTTTAATCAGATGATGAATTTACCAGCGAAAACTCATAACGGTGAAACTCTGACTGTTGCTAAATTAATTGAGGCTGGTAGTTTGGATCTGATTAATGAAATTCAAACTGCAAACTATTGCTATGGTTGTACTGCTGGTTGTGGTTCTAGTTGCGGTGGCGCTTTGGTGTGACAGGTAAGACTAAGCCACAGATAATCGCTCTATGTCAGAGGCTATTTATAAAGTAAATCTAAAAGTGAGTATAAAAGTAAGCTTGGAGGTATAGGATACATGAAATATAGTGTATTTACATAGCTACTCATGGGACGAAAGTCTTACCCCACAGACTTAACTGATATGGAGTGGGAAATTCTGGCTCCATTGATTCCACCAGCCAAAGAAGGAGGGCATCCACGCACAACGGATATGCGTGAGATATGCAATGCTATCTACTATCACTTGAAAACGGGATGCCAATGGAATATGCTTCCGGGGGACTTTCCACCCAGTTCAACTGTTTACAGTTACTACCGCAAATGGCAGCGCAAAGGAGTCTGGGAAAAATTAAACCATACACTGCGCGGACAAGTTCGCACAAAACTAGGCAAATCAACGCAACCCACAGCGATCGCCGCAGACAGTCAGTCGGTCAAAACTGACCAAAAAAAGGGGAAGTGTACGGTTTTGACGGGTGTAAAAAGGTAAAAGGAAGAAAGCGGCAGACTCTAGTTGATAGCCTGGGACTGTTGTTGAAAGTTGTTGTCAGTGAAGCCAATGCGCCGGAACGGGTACTTGCTGCCTACGCATTAATGGAACTTTTAGAGGAGCGTCCGGAATTACTGGAAAAAGTTCAAGTCATGTGGGTTGATTCCGGTTACGACGGCGATAAATTTGCTCTTTCAGTTTGGTTGATGATCCAAGCACATGTTGAAGTCATACGGCGTACTGAGCAAGAATTCCGGATTTTGCCCAAACGTTGGGTAGTCGAAAGAACATTTGGCTGGTTGAACCAATATCATCGTCTCAGTAAGGATTATGAGCATCTTCCAGAGATGAGCGAAGCAGCTATATATGCTGTAATGACTAGGATTATGCTACGTCGTCTTGTATCCTAAAGATTTACTTTATAAATAATCTCTCAGCAAAGGTTAATTTTGTTACAAACAGTGTTATTTCGCCTTGAGAATAGCTGAGATTCGTTTATGATTGTATTTAGTTTAAATCTCCTCACACCACATTAAAAAAACCGTGGATTACTCAATGTTTCTACGGTTTTTATTTTTTGATTAAAGATAAAAATATTACTCTTGACAAAATATTTAGTCCAACGCACAACCTATCTAATACCAAATGGATATGAAGCTGCACCAAATAAATGATGTAGAGACGTTGTATGCAACGTCTCTACAGTAAAGAATAAAGTGCATCTATGGCTACGCCAGGCAAGCTACATCAAGAAACGGTATAAGCGCCAATTATTAATTTCTCCCCAAAAAATCCTGTTACCAAAATTGTTACAGGTGTATCACTACTGGGCGGTTGCCCTATGATGGTCTTTAGTTAAGCTCCTCACACCACACGAAAAGCCGCAAAACAAATAGTTTCGCGGCTTTTTCTATAGTTGTTCTATAGATGAGTGCTGAGTAAGATTTGGGACTTACACAACTGGCATATTTTTTATGTAGGGGAGGCAAAAAGCGGTGTGGATTTTCCTCCCGCTTTATTGCCGTTGTGTGACGCTGCGAAATTATTTGAACGTAGTCACAATACTTATAGCGTCACGCACTCAGCATCTATGGTGACGCTTGCGTAAGTCCTGAGATATTCTTCCTCCTACTTCATCTCTACCAAATGCAAACAACCGTTAAACTTCATTGCGAAGTAAGAAGCCAAGTGAAACAACGTGATAAGTTTTGATGATGTGACGCAATCGCACCAGAGGATAAGGAGAATACGGTGGCAATCGAATCAAACTTATTAAACGGCACAGTTCTACCAAAGGAAGAAATTAGCGAATATGTTGCCAACCTCCAGCTACACATGACTTTGCAAGCACGTAATTTAGTTCCACCTTTAAGGCAGACTCAGACTATAGAAGATAGTAGACAACAATTACTGCATCAAACCCAAGCTAATTTTGAGATGCAGGCTTCTCGGCAAAGATTATAATATAGAAAGACATAAAATAACAGAAAAACAAATAAAATAAAAGCAGATATTGTTGGTTCTACACCAAAAGTGTTACCCTCAAGTCTGCTTTTTCCATTTTTTGTAGTCTTCGGTTACGAAAATCACCCTTTGGGAGCAATAGCAAAGAGCGGAAAGCCGTTAAAATTATTGCAGCAGTTCCTCTGATCCAATCCGTTAAGGCTAAATGGCAGCTCAAATCAACATGACTTCATTACTTCCTCGAAATCTTAGCGTTGTCATCCGGCCAGTCTATTATCGGGACTTGGACGGAATTGAGCGAATATCTCAAGAATCCTTCGCAGCTCATACCCCCCAAGGAGCTAGTTCTATTGCTAATCGGATGCAATGGTTGCGTCGCTGGTATGGGTTACTCAAGTTTTTGAGTTGGTTCCCTAACCCGCTACAATACCGCTTTTGCGCCTATGTAGCCGAACAGGGGCGGATGCTCTTAGGGATGATTCAAGTTTCGCCGTTTAACCGGACACGCAGCACTTGGCGAGTTGACCGGGTGATTTTGGATCGGGCTGTCGATAAGCAGGGAATTGGTTCACAGCTACTACGCCACTGTTTTGAAGGGATTTTAGAAGCTCGTACTTGGTTGTTAGAAGTTAATGTCAATGATACAGATGCACTAGCGCTTTATCGGCAAAATGGATTTCAGCGTTTAGCAGAAATGACATATTGGGAAATAGATCCCGAATTATTAAGTGAATTAGCGCAAGCAGAGCCAGATTTACCCAATCTTTTACCAGTCAGCAATGCGGATGCTCAGTTGTTGTATCAATTGGATACAGCATCGATGCCACCGTTGGTACGT
This sequence comes from Trichormus variabilis 0441, assembly GCF_009856605.1. NCBI lineage: Bacteria > Bacillati > Cyanobacteriota > Cyanophyceae > Nostocales > Nostocaceae > Trichormus > Trichormus variabilis. Next base: position 6,050,661 of record NZ_CP047242.1, read on the forward strand.
CAAGTATTCGATCGCAATACCCGCGATTTTAAAACCAGTTTGTTCGGCGCTTTAAGAGATGCAGTCAAACAATGGGTGACAAAAATTGAAGTTGTAAGCGGCTACGTGTTTGAACCACAACGCAAAGCAGCAATAGGTTATTTCCAGTTACAGCTAGACCGCAAAGGTGAAACTCCCCACGTTGCCACCTTGACAGTCCACCCTGCTTATACTTGGCTATACCCAGAATTATTATCTCAACTGGCGCGAATTGCCCAAGATTTTCCCCAACAAGGTTTACAACTAGCCTCCTCTGATTACCAACCAGAGCGAGAAGAATATTTAGAACGCATTGGTGCCAAGCGCATAGAACACACGCTGATCATGTCTCGTTCAGTCTGGCACAAACTGCGGGAGTCAAAATTTGTCTCTCTAGAAGGGATTCAATGGACTGATGTTCTCCAAGGACTGCAACCTGCGCGCAAACCCATCCCTGGGGGAATGTCCTGGGTACACACAAGACAGCAATCATCCCCAGATATCCCAGTACCCAGTTCATCAGAACCAATGGCCTTTGGGATTAAAGATGTACCCAATCAGCCAGATTCAGAAGAAGGGGAGATTGGGGAGTAGGAAATAGGGGAAGCAGGGGAAGCAGGGTAAAGAAAATTGGCAACTGACAACTGACTAATGACAACTGACTAATGACTAATGACTAAATACATTTCAGCCTTGGGATTGGATGTGGGGCGTAAGCGCGTTGGTGTGGCTGGATGCGATCGCACTGGGTTGATTGCTACGGGAATCACCACCGTTGAGCGTACATCTTTTGACCGGGATGTCCAGCAAATACAAAATATAGTGAATGAACGCCAGGTACAAGTTCTGGTTGTAGGTTTGCCATATTCAATGGATGGTTCCTTAGGATTTCAGGCTCGTCAAGTGCAGAAATTTACGTCAAGGCTGGCTAAAGCTTTGCAGTTACCTGTGGAATATGTTGATGAGCGACTGACTTCTTTTCAAGCTGAACAGATGCTCATCGCTGAAAATGTTTCCCCATCACGGAATAAAGGTTTAATCGATCGCAAGGCAGCAGCTTTGATTTTGCAGCAGTGGTTGGATATTAGACGAACTAATGCTCAGAGTTCAGTGGCAGTAGAGTATTGATACCTTTGAACATGATATTCTGAAAGCTGTTACACAGCAGTTGTATCTAAGATTAAAGCTATTTGCTTGACATAATTTGTCATTCAAGAGTAAAGCTTTGTTTACATCTGTTGGTACTTATAAAGTCTCACATCTTGGCTATGTTTTCCTCTCCATTTTCCGAAGATAACGACAATGCTCCTAATGGTTCCATCACCTTAACCGATGAAAAAGGGCGATCGCTTGAATGTTATGTAGAACATTCGCTTTCGGTAGATGGACAAGAATATGTTTTGCTACTTCCTGTCGATTCACCCATAGAAATTTTTGCTTGGGAAGGTGAAGACGAAGACGAAGAAGCAGTCCTAGTAGAATTTGATGATGCGATTATTGACGAAATCTTTGCCACTGCTCAGGCTGTCCTAGCAGAACAAAACTTGGTACTCAAACAGACTGCTTATGCTTTGACGGTGGCTGGTGATTTACCACCAGTGGAAGAATCAGAGCTATTTACTCTAGAAATTGAAGAAGAAGAAGCAGCAGATTTAGAACCAGAGCAACTCCAGCTACTTGCTAACTTCTATCACGATGAACAGGAGTACGCAATTTATACGCCTCTTGATCCCCTGCTATTTTTTGCCAAAATTACAAAGACTGGTCAGCCTGTGCTACTCTCCCCAGAAGAGTTTCGTAAAGTGCAACCCCTGTTAGAAGAACAACTTTTTAATGAAGTTGAATAATATCAAAAGTGTTCAGTTAAAAATTAAAAGATGACATTTTTAATTTTCAATTGAGGATTCCCAATCATAGTTAGTTGCACCATAGGAAAATTTGATCCCCAAGGTCAAGCCGCTTTAGTAGCTATCGGTTGGCTAACTTTGTTATTACGTCACCACGGTAATCAATATAAATCTACACAGAATGTCAAAATCTCAAGATATGTGGGTTTTGGCATTTTAAATTTTGTAGGTGTAGTATTGCCTTGGGCAATTTCACATTTTAAGTTAAGCGCAAGGATAGAGTATGACTTGGCACAAGTTTTTACAGCCTGATTTAATTTTGGCGGGTTCAGTGTTGAACCTCACACCAGATATTATTCAACACCACCAGCTCAAGGGGTTGGTTTTGGATGTAGATGAAACCTTAGTACCAATTACAGTAGGATCAGCTTCACCAGAACTGAGAGAGTGGGTAGAGCAGATTCGCAGCGTTACGGCGCTGTGGTTGGTGAGCAATAACATGAGTGAAGCCCGCATAGGGGGAATTGCCCGTTCTTTGAACTTACCTTATTATTTAGGTGCAGCCAAGCCCTCACGCCGCAAAATTAGGGCTGCACTGCAAGAAATGAATTTACCAGTTGAGCAGGTAGGGATGGTAGGCGATCGCTTATTTACTGATGTTTTAGCTGGTAATCGCTTGGGTATGTTTACCATTCTGGTAGAGCCAATTATCCATCCTGATGCAGCTTTGCGCTCTCATCCTATCCGCAATTTTGAAGTTTGGTTCTCAGAGATTTTAGGAGCTTCTATTAACCCTGAGCATACCAAAAGTTACAAAAATTGACATTTTGTTAAATAACTAAAATCTAAAGAAATAATTAAAGAAATCCATGAACAGCAAAAAATCGGGGATCATAAGTATTAATAACATCGGGTCAGCAATAAAAGACCCTAGTACATAACAAGTAACTATAAATCAGTAAAGCGTCAGCCTTCACTTATAGAGGGACTGGCGCTTTACTATTGAGTAGTGAGTCCATAGTAAAAACTGTTGACTGTTGACTGGAAGAGGCAGGGGGAAACCTTCTCCCCATCTCCCTGCCCCCCTGCCCCCTGCCCCTTTTCCTCTTCTTGACCAATGACCAAAACAATTGTCGTCAAAATCGGCACATCTAGCCTCACCCAACCAGAAACCGGACAACTAGCCCTCTCCACCATTGCAACTTTGGCGGAAACACTCTCTTATTTAAGACAGCAAGGTAATCAAGTGATTTTAGTCTCCTCTGGGGCTGTGGGAGTCGGTTGTGCGCGGTTGGGTTTAACGGAACGTCCCAAAGCGATCGCTCTCAAACAAGCAGTAGCCGCAGTGGGTCAAGGTAGATTAATGCGCGTATATGACGACTTATTTACCACCTTACAACAGCCGATCGCCCAAGTTTTGCTAACTCGCAGCGATTTGGTACAACGTAGCCGTTATCTCAACGTATACAACACCTTTCGGGAATTACTTGCCTTGGGGGTAATTCCTGTAGTCAACGAGAATGATACCGTTGCCGTGGATGAACTGAAATTTGGTGATAATGATACCCTTTCAGCTTTGGTTGCTAGTCTTGTAGAGGCAGACTGGCTATTTTTACTCACTGACGTAGACCGATTATACTCAGCCGATCCCCGTTCTGTCCCCGATGCCCGACCGATATCTTTGGTGACAAGCATCAAAGAATTAGCAGACTTACAAGTACAAACAGGTTCTCAAGGTTCTCAATGGGGTACTGGGGGAATGATGACAAAAATTTCGGCGGCGAGAATTGCGATCGCGGCGGGAGTGCGTACTGTGATTACTCAAGGGCGATATCCTCGCAATATCGAAAAAATTATCCAAGGGGAACTGATTGGAACTCATTTTCAACCCCAACCAGAACCAACCTCCGCCCGTAAACGTTGGATTGCTTACGGTTTAGTCCCGACAGGTAAATTATACTTAGATTCTGGTGCGATCGCCGCCATAGTTAAAGCAGGTAAATCGTTATTGCCAGCAGGAGTTAAAACCGTTGCAGGTGAATTTGAGCCTCAAGATGCAGTACAGCTATTAGATCCTCAAGGTAACGAAATTGCCAGAGGACTAGTTAACTATAGCAGCAAAGACTTACAGCAAATTTGTGGTCGTCACTCTAAAGAAATTTCGACTATTTTGGGTTATGTAGGTGCAGAAACCGTGATCCATCGAGATAACTTAGTATTGACGTAGGTGTGTACGGAAAAGAGATGTTCTCTTGATTAGCTGACTTAAAAGAGAAAAACCCCGATACCTAACGGGGTTAATGTTACTTTAGCCACAAAATTTACCATAAAAAAGTATTAACTAGCACCCTGAAAAATAGGTAAAAGGTAGGAGAACCCACCTTTGTACAGAGCTTATCTTTTAGCCTGGGTTTAATATTACATAAGCATTTGACAAAAATATTACAATCTTATGAAATTTGTGTGTAGATGAACAGAGCGATCGCCTAAGTAAACTTATCCTTGAATAATGTCGGTTAATTCAGTATGGTTGCGTCTTACTTCCGACCAAAAGGCTAGCCAAAAAATAACTAACATCAATATAGGCATTCCTATTAATAATGCAGCCATATGACTAGGCATAATATCCGTTACGGTTGTAGGAACGATCGCACTATACCAAAACCAAAGCCAAAACCCTAAAAATGCCATTGCACCAGTATTTACGCTCATCTGCACATGAATTAGGGTTTGCTGGGATTGCTCTTCAAAACGTCCTCGAATCACTGGGAAAAATGAGTGGCGGTAATTAATTATACGAATAATTTGAAAACCCTCTTCAGATATGCTCCCTTGATAGGTAGTGTGTTTCCTGGACAATCTCAACGCTTTTGGCGGTTCAATGTTTGCCTTCAGCCGTTGCAAAACTATCGGCAATGAGTCAGGTGTCACAATTGTCAAGGTCTCGTATGGTAATATTTTCATGGTGCTTTAAGCTACTTGCTGAAAATAAACCCTGATCATCTGCGGAAAACATCAGCATCAAATTTTTCATTACAGGGTCTTGTTTTGAGTTTTCCCTTAGTCAGGACTTCTCTAACAAGTTGTTAAATGCTATTATTTTGTTCGGAAAACTGAGATTTGTCATTTCCAATTGCTAGCGATGGGTTGCGCCCCGCCTAAGGCGATCGCTTCACCTAACGAGATGCTATCATGTCAAAAGGAAACTCTGTATCAACAGTTTTCTAATTGAATAAATATGTGGAGAGGTGTCCGAGTGGTTGATGGTGACGCACTCGAAATGCGTTTTGGGGAAACCCAACGGGGGTTCAAATCCCCCCCTCTCCGTCTTTTTTACATCATTCTCAATAAGTCAATTACCTCAGTTAGATGATTCTTAGCTTTCAAGCTATATTTACTTTTCTACATAAATGCCTAACCGCAAGGGTAATCCTGAAAATTTAGAACCGTTAAAACTAAAAGGGGATGAAGCCCTAGCAGCTAACCTTAGTTTTCGTGTCACCGAGTCAATGAAAGAAATGGTTAAGGCACAGGATGATCCTGCTCAATTCTGTAGAGACGCGATACAAGAGAAGCTAGATAAGCTTTCTAGTGAAGAATAGAGACAGTATTTGATTGCCCAGAAGCGATCGCCTTTAGGCATCGTAACCAAACATTTTATCTAAATTACTTAACTACTTGTATTTTGCTCAATCCAAGCAACTAAATCACATACATTTGAAAAACTTAAAAATTCTTCTCCCAATGCTTCTAATTCTTCAGTAGATAATGTTTTAATACGCTCCACTATTGATAAATCTATCTCACCAAAGCGTCGATTTAACTGTCGATTTAAAAAGCGAAAAGCTTCCTTCTGCTCACCCTTCTGCAAAATATCCTGATAAATAACTGATTCCTGCATAATATCCTCGCTTAATAACTGACGAATCAAACCCTTCTCAAACCGCAAACCTGCTAAAATTTCGGTGTAGGCTGCTGTATTTTGCCTTGTCTCTCTATCTGAAATTCTAGCGACTTCCTGAGCAATCTGCGATAATAAATCTCGTGGAGAATCAGTTTGACACAAAGGTGCTAACGGTAACAATGCCAAATTACCCAAAAATAAGCTGGAATCTTGCTCCCACATTCTGACTGCACGATAGCGATGTATAGTTGTCTCATTCACATACTCTTCAGTAAAAGCAATTTCATCATCTGTCTCCTGCAAAAATATTACTACCTGCACAATTCGACACTTATACTGACGTTTTAATCTCACAGAATAATCCAGCATTCGGAAAGGAATCGCGGGATTAGACTGTGTTAAAGTCTGAAATTCAATATGCAAAATCAGATTGCCAGTTTGTAAAAAAATCACAGAATCTGCGCGAATAGGCTCTAAACTTAATTCAGTTTTTAAAACCTTAACATTGGTAGATTCTTCACCAATTAACCACCGGATAAAATCTTTTGGATATTTCTCTGCAAGCGCCTTACAAACATTATCAAAACTCACAATAATAACCAAGTTAATATCATAATTATATTATTATTAAATGTGGATATATTGGTTCCTGACCTCGTGAAGTATATTTTCAACCCTACTAACCTTGTTTGATAAGATTGGGTGTACCTCAGTTGCTCTGTCTTAGAGGATGTTTGAAAAGTATCATTGCTAACGCCAAAATCTTAAAAACCTAACCCCCCAGCCCCCTTCCCTGCGAGGGAATGGGGGTTTCAAAGCCTCTCTCCGTTTCGGGGAGAGGTTTGGAGAGGGGTTTCTAGTATACTTTTCAACTTTTCAACTTTTCAAACACCCTCTTACTGAATCATAGTGTCAGGTTGCTGACAAAATCGAAGAGATGGTGAGCTAGTTGCAATTTAGAACAAGGTGGGATGGTCACTTGTCTATCTTGATTATCTAAGAAGATGGCTTGATTATTATCACTACCAAAACCGCTATCTGCTTTGTCGATGGGATTAGCAACGATCGCATCCAATTTCTTACTATATAATTTTTCCCTAGCTGGTGTAACTATATCCCCTGTCTGGGCAGCAAAACCAATTAAACGCTGATGGGGTTGTTTGAGTTTGCCTAATTGAGCAACAATATCGGGTACTGCTTCTAAAGGTAAAGACTGGGGGAGCGATCGCTTGGGTAATTTTTCTGTACTATAATCTTGAGGTTTGACATCAGCTACAGCCGCAGACATAACTATGATATCTGCATTGGGTAAATATTCCAACATCACCTGCTGCATTTCTTCGGCATTGATAATGGGAATTGCTTGCACACCCAAAGGTACATCCCAACTCGCCACGCCATGTACCAATGTCACCTTTGCCCCACGGTGTAAAGCCGCTTGGGCTAAAGCCAGTCCCATTTTACCCGTGGAGGGATTACCAATAAACCGTACCGGGTCAAGATACTCCCTTGTACCTCCCGCACTAATCAAAACTCGCTTCCCAGCTAAATCTCGCTGACCTTGAGTGTGTAATAGGGATTGAGTATAAGCCAAAATTTCTGGAGGTTCTGCCATTCTACCAGCACCGACGCGATCGCACGCCAATAATCCCGATGCTGTACCAATACCATGATATCTGCTATCTGTTAACAACTGCTGCCAATTACGCTGCACCGTTAACTGTTCCCACATATCAGTATTCATTGCCGGCGCTAACAACACAGGACAAGTGGAAGCTAACACAGTATTGGTGAGTAAATTATCAGCCAGCCCATAAGTTAATTTAGCTAAAGTATTAGCAGTGAGAGGAGCAATCACCAACAAATCAGCCCACTCACCCAACTCGATATGCAACGGCCGAGAGTGAGTAGGTTGCCAAAAATCATCATCTGTATAAGCAGGGTGACGGGAGAGGGTTGATAAAGTCAGAGGCGCAATAAATTCCTGTGCAGAACGAGTAAGAATCACTCGGACTTCCACCCCAGATTTAAACAAACTGGAAACGACCTCACAAACCTTATAAGCAGCGATACCGCCACCCACAGCCACAAGAACCCTACTTTTGCGATTTTCAGCTTGCGCTTGAGGATGAGCCATAACAAAAACTGAAGAGTAAGGAGTTAGAAATTCAATTCTTAATTACGAATTACGAATTACGAATTACGAATTACGAATTACGAATTACGAATTATTCCCTAACTCCTGATGATTAAATACCTAAGCTTCGTCGTAGGGTTCCAAATCTAACAGATGGATATAAGATTCTACCAACTCTGGACGCTGAAATGCGATCGCCCGCAGTAGATGCCAGTCATTTAAACCATCAAAAGCATTACTATAGTTGTCCATCTCTAGACGAGTAGCCAGTTCCTCCACCTCTGCTGCGGTCATGGCAGCAATTTCTTTTTTGGAAATGCTTAAAGTTTTCATAATGCTTGCCCCTCCCTTATGCAGCATTTGCACCCAGCACGGGTTGAGTGGCGCTATAAAGTGCCACTCAATCTATCTTACTCACTAGATGGCATGGAATTCCTAAAATTTTTCAGGATTTATACCATATTTTGTAAAAAAATTGTAACTCAAACTAAACAAGTGCATTGACAATGAAATTTCTGGCTACATTTAACATTTCCAAATTGATTTCGTGTCCAGCCTCAAATTCCTGATATTGGACAGGAACACCCAGTGATTCTACTGTTGTGCGTGCCTTAACAGCAGCTTGCAGGGGTACAACTTCATCCTTTGTACCATGCAGAATCAAAGTTGGGGGAATATTAGTATGATCTGGGCTAATGGCTTCAGGATGTAAATACCCACTCATCACCACCAAACCAGCCAACGGTAATTTTGAGCCGACATCAAAAGTCATCGCCCCACCTTGGGAAAATCCACTTAAGATAGTGCGGGATAAAGGCACACCAGTACTACTTTCTAAAGAAAGCACAAAATCTTTCAGCAGTTCGCGACTTTGCGCCAATCCCTCATACATATTTTCTTGTCTCAGGTCATACCATGACCTACCAAGGGGAGCATAGGGATATGGATAAGGTGCATTGGGAAAGACAAACTGGTAATCAGGTAAATTGAAATAGGGTAACAAAGATGCCACATCCTCAGCATTAGCACCCCAACCATGCAAAGTAACCACTAAGCCGGCGGGTGTTTGAGAGTTAGCTGGGGGAAAGGTAGTGAATTGCAAAGACAGAGATTTGCTCCTAAAATCTACTCTATTTAATAGTAATCCGCTTTGATTTTTAAACTTATAGGGTTTACGCAAGATGTAACCGAAAACCTGATGATTTCGTAGAGGGATTTCATGTAGCTAAGGGCTTCCCGGAGCGTATTATCGCTACTTCTGTTGTGTTTTGCGTAATTCCTAACTTATTGACTTCCATCAGGCTGTGGGGATAGGGAATTGGTATTTTGAATTAGCTAATTACCGATTTGTTACTTGATTTAACCAAGCTTCTAAATCAGCAACTGATGAGAAATCCAAAAACGCTTCTCCTAAGACCTCTAATTGTTCAGTAGATAATTCTCGAATCTGTTCAATTATGGAATTATCAATTTCACCAAAACGCCGATTTAGCTGACGATAAAAAAACTTAAATTCAGCACTTTGGACAATATCTTGATAAATAACAGACTCCTGCATAATTTCCTCCCGTAAAAATTGGCGAATTAAGTTCTTTCTAAATCTCAAACCAGCTAAAATTTCCGTACACCCAGCAATATTCTGTTTTTCAACTCTATCTCGAATTTTAGCTATTTTTTCAGCAATCTGTGCTAACAACCTTGAAGGTGAATCTGTTTGAGTCAAGGGTGCTAAAGGTAAAAGAGCAGGATTTTCGAGAAATAAAGCTGAATTCTGTTCCCATAGACGAACAACACGATAGCGGTGAATGGTTACTTCGTCTGTATATTCTTCAGTAAAAGCAATTTCATTATCTGTTTCCTGCAAGAAAATTACTACTTGTGTGATTGGTACACGGTATTGGCGTTTCAATCTCACATAGTAATCGAGTATCCGTAGGGGAACTGGTGGATAAGATTTTGTCAGAGTTTGAAATTCTATATGGATGATCCTGCTTTCTGTTTGCAGAAATATTACCGAATCCGCGCGAATTGGCTCAAGAGAAAGTTCAGTTTTTAGTACTTTAACTTCTTTTGGTTCATTTGAAAGTAACCATTTAGCAAATTCTCGTGGATATTGTTCTGCCAAATATTTCCCAACATTATCGAAACTCAAAACTTGCCGTCCATTTTAAATAAACTATTTAACGTGAGCCTTCAAGGAAGGCTTACCTGTGAGAAGTGCGAAAGAAACAAAAGTAAGGCTTGGGGATGAAGAAGTTGTAATCTAGGGAGTAAGGCAATTCTTGGAGACTCACGTCAAATTACTAAAAACTATGCACATGACTAAACTTATTTTTAATTAAACTTTGTTCATTTGTTAATGATTGCAAGTGTAATTACATTTACGAACTTGTGCCATCAATTCAATATAAGGCGAATTCCAACTAGATTTTGATAAAGGCTCTACTTTAAGTATTACTACCTTTTCTTCTGGTATAAGCTCATCAATTAACTCTGATCCTGAAAATTTTTCTTTTCTTAAATATACAATGTATTTAATGGTTACGATATCTCCTGGTGATGGAACAATAGGAGGCTCAATAGTAGGGTATTCTCTAATTTTTTCTTGTTTAATAATTAGTGGTTCTCTAGCGGAGAAACTACCTGAACTATTTTTAATTATACCTAACCATATCCATCCTTTATTATTTGAGTCTAGAGTAGAATTAGGTCTTGATAAAAAACTTCCTAATACATCTGATGAAAGAATTTTTGATATGTCTGATTGTTGAGAAATGAAGAGCATAAACATACCACCTACTAAAATTATAAGAAGTATTCGTATGGGAATCTTACTTACCCTATTTCGGCGACGATATCTTGATGTTCTAAAAAAATATGAATCGGTTGCTCTTGCTACATATATCAAAGTCTTTCCAGCAGCTTTTATAACAAGTATCGCAATTGCCCTAATCCAATACAGAATTTTCTTAATATGGAAGGTAGAGTCAGTAAGCTCCTCGACTACTTCTCGAATACCTGTAGCAATATCTGCAAAAGCTTTATCATAAGGTCTCCATTCAGTTATGGGTTTTCCACCCTTGGGTAAAACTTTGACATTGGGGAATGCAATCTTCCAATAATCATCGACTGGACGAAGCAGAATAGTAATAACACGGGATGTTTTAGCCTTATGTTGTTTCATAGCTTGTTTCGCCAAAACATTCCAGTGGTAATCTGAAGCAGTAAATTCTGAACTAATTAGCACTAAAATTATATCAGCCGTCTTTAAATTTGTATCAATCTCTTTTTCCCATTCCTTTCCTGGGCTAATCATTTTCCTGTGCCAGCTAGTACTTAAGCCCTCCCACTTTGAAGCACTGAGATGATTCTCAAGTTTTTGCAGCATTTCTTCATCTTTAGCGGAGTCAGAGCAGCAGTAAAAAATTTTGACAATCTTAGTTGTCCGCATTGACTTTATTACCTACTAATATCAATTAACAATTACGTTTATCTTGAAAAATACTTACTTTAAGTTGTTGATGATCTTTCTAATCGTAATAATTGAATTTTAATAGGTATATTTTTATAAATCTTCTAATAATTCTTTTGCCACTATCCGAATACCTTTAGCAACACTTAAAAATGCCTTGTTATAATTTCCCCATTCTTTTACAGGTCTAGCACCTTCGGGGAGAGCTTGAAGTCTTCCAAATGGTGCATTAATCCAATCAACAAATTCAATAATTACTGGTATAACTCTAGCTTCTTGAGCTTGATGCCTTTCCATAGCCCGTTTTAATTCAACATCCCAGCAATAGTTTGAAGACATAAAACTTGGGCTAATAAGTAGCAAAATTATGTGAGATGTATTTAGGTGAATATCTATCTCATTTTCCCATTCTTTTCCTGCTCCAATTTTTCGATCATGCCAGTCTGTAATGACACCTTCTCGTTTCAAACTGCTAAGATGTTTTTCTAGCTGAACTCGCATTTTTTCATCTTAGTGAGCATAGGAATAAAACACTTCTATAGCTTGATTTGGTTGCACTGACATAATTTTATTACTATCTATAGACGCATCATTGGGAAAACGCTGCATTTCAAGTTCTTTAGTTGGCAATTGTAATGGAGAGACAATAACAGGAGAAATAGGCAGGGAATTAAGTTCTGTTTGTCTATGAAAAATTTGCTGCTTGATTTCTGCGATATCATCATTCAACTTAAGTTTACGGCGCGGATCATCTTCAGAGCGTCGTCTGTTTTCTAGTTCTTTGAGAAGCTTAAAATCCTCAGTTAATTGTTCTTTAAGATGTTTATTGAAGTCCATTACTTACTTCTTTCGTAACTTTGCTTACTAAGATTTCCCAGGTCGCCACTACTGTATTTGAGAATTATTCCTCATGGTCTTGAAGTGAAGCCAGGGTTGTGTGAGAATTGGGGTCTTTGGCATCTGAGGAATTGAGACATGGCGCGTCTAGCACTGCTGAGTGTATCTAACAAGACTGGTTTAATTGACTTAGCTCGTCGCTTGGTAGAAGAATTTGAGTTTGATTTAATCAGCAGTGGGGGGACAGCCCAAGCCCTCAAGGATGCGGGTTTACCTGTGACGAAGGTTGCAGATTACACGGGTTCGCCAGAGATTTTGGGTGGACGGGTGAAAACTCTCCATCCCCGGATTCATGGGGGGATTTTGGCTAGGCGGGATGTACCTAGTGATTTGACGGATTTGGAAAATAACCAAATTCGCCCGATTGATTTGGTGGTGGTGAATCTTTACCCGTTTGAGGAGACTATTGCTAAACCAGGGGTGACGTTGGCGGAAGCTGTGGAACAAATTGATATTGGCGGCCCGGCGATGTTACGGGCATCATCAAAGAATTTTGCCCATCTAACAGTCTTATGTGATCCGGCGCAGTATGATGAATATCTGCAAGAATTACGACAAAATAACGGAGTAGCTTCCTTAGAATTTCGGCAAAAGGCAGCTTTGAAGGGGTTTTTGCATACGGCGAGTTATGATAGTGCCATTGCCTCTTACCTCTCAGGTACACAACAGCATACCCTCAACGGTACAGAATTACAATCTCTGCGTTACGGTGAGAATCCCCATCAGCCCGCAGCTTGGTATCAAACTGGAACTACGCCAACAGGGTGGACGGCAGCCAAGAAACTGCAAGGCAAGGAACTCAGCTACAATAATTTGGTTGACTTAGAAGCCGCCCGCCGCATTATTGCAGAGTTCACTGATACGCCAGCCGCCACGATTATTAAACATACTAATCCCTGCGGTACGGCATTGGCAGATACCATCGTGGAAGCTTATCAAAAAGCTTTTAATGCTGACGCTACTTCGGCATTTGGGGGGATTGTCGCCCTGAACCGCCCTATTGATGCAGCGACAGCCAGCGAGTTAACCAAGACGTTTTTAGAATGTGTAGTTGCGCCTGATTGCGATGCAGAAGCGCAAAAAATTCTGGCGAAGAAATCTAATGTGCGGGTGTTGACTTTAGCAGATTTGAGTACAGGCCCCAAAACTCTGGTAAAACAAATTGCTGGCGGTTTCCTGGTGCAGGCTGCGGATGATATTGCTGCTGACACAATTCAATGGCAAGTAGTTACAGAACGCCAACCTACTGCTGATGAATTAGCAGAATTGTTATTTGCATGGAAAGTCTGCAAACACGTTAAATCTAATGCTATTGTTGTGACAAGCGATCGCACTACTCTTGGTGTAGGTGCAGGACAAATGAACCGCATTGGTTCAACGAAAATTGCCCTAGAACAAGCAGGGGACAAAGCCAAAGGTGCAATCCTCGCCAGCGATGGATTTTTCCCCTTTGATGATACCGTGAGAACCGCCGCCGCCGCCGGTATTAGCGCCATTGTCCAGCCAGGGGGAAGCCTGCGCGATCAAGATTCTGTCAAGGCTGCCAATGAACTCGGTTTGTTAATGGTGCTGACTGGGGTGCGGCATTTTTTACATTAGGAGGTAGGGAGCAGGGGAGGCAGGGGAGGCGGGGGGAGAAATTACTCCAAGATTTTCCCCCAATCCCCATTACCCCAGTCCCCAATCCCTCACAATGGTGCAGTTAGGAAAGTGTCACTGATAACATTAGCTTTGGTTTCAAGGCGGTGTTATCTTCTAATAGTGTGAGGAGCAAGTTGAAATTAAGAGCGCTTAGAGTGGAAACACGGTAACACTTCTGGGCGCTTTTTAATTGAAATACTAGATGGCAAAATTACGAATAATACCAATTCAATTAATGATTGCAACACATCCTTGGGTGAAGACGCGATTCATCGCGTCTCTACAGATGGTTTATTTGTCGGATGCTTTTTTCAAATTGGTATTACTTTGAATTAGGTTGGCTATGACTGTGGCTAGTTCCGATGGTTCTACAGGCTTGGTTAGATGCCTTTGGAAGCCAGCAGACATAATCTTTTGAAAGTTGGTTTCGCCAGCAAAGGCGGTGAGGGCGATCGCTGGTAGTTTTGTGCCTAATGCTACTTCCATACTTCTGATTTGCTTAATCAGCATATAGCCGTCAACTTCTGGCATTCCAATATCACTTAATAATAAATCTGGTTTGCTTTGGGCGATCGCCTCCAATGCTTCATTTGCTGAATTGACTGCTTTAACTTCCACTCCATACTGTTCCAGAATAAAACTGAGCAATTCTAAAGTATCGGCATCATCATCTACAACTACCATTCGCAAGCCTTGCAGATTTGGGGTGGTGTCTGGGATAAAATGCTCTTCATATATCTGCGAAACAGCAACTAGGGGTAGTTTGACGGTAAATGTTGTGCCTAATCCTTCACCTGGGCTTGTTACCTGGACAGAACCGCCGTGGAGTTCTACAAGATGACGGACTATGGCTAACCCTAACCCTAATCCACCGAATTTTCTCGTTGTCACCTCGTCGGCTTGGCGGAAGCGTTCAAACACATAGGGGAGAAAGTCGAGACTAATACCTTTTCCTGTATCCCTGACTTGAATGTGGGCTAAAGAACCAACTCTTTCTAGCTTGACTTCTATCTCACCACCTTCCGGTGTAAATTTTACGGCGTTACTCAGTAGATTCCACACAACTTGTTGTAAACGGTTGGGATCGCCTTCAACTCTACACACACTGGCAGTCAAATCCGTTTGGATGTGAATCGATTTACTTTCAGCCGTTAAGCGTACAGTTTCCAATGCGGCTTCGATGGTGGTTACTAAGTCCACTGTGCAGACATTCAAACTCAGCTTACCGCGTAAAATTCGGGAAACATCTAGTAAATCGTCGATTAACCCGGCTTGTAATTTGGCATTACGTTCGATAACTTCTAGGGCTTGATTAGTCTTGAGTGCATCCAGTTTGCGGCTCTTGAGGAGTTTTGCCCAACCGAGAATGGGATTGAGAGGCGATCGCAACTCGTGAGAGACTATTGCCAAGAAATCATCTTTCATCCGGTTGGCTCGTTCTAATTCTATCCTGGCGGCACGTTCCTGTTCCCACGCCTGGGCGCGTTCTTCAATTGCTAGCTTTTGGTCATGAATATCTGTGCAGGAACCAAACCATTTCACCATTTGACCATTTTCATCTCTTAGTGGAAAGGCTCTACCTAAATGCCAACGATATTCCCCGTCAGCAGCACGACGCAAACGATACTCAATATCATAATCTTTGCCAGTATCGAGGCTATCTTGCCATTGTTCTATGGTGCGTTGCACATCATCGGGATGGAGAATCTTTTGCCACCCTTCGCCTTGGGTTTGTTCTAATGTCGTTCCTGTATAGTCATACCAACGTTGATTGAAATACTCATGGTAGCCATTAGGCTGGGTAATCCAAAACATTTGCGGCATGGTGTCCGCTAATGTGCGGAACATCAATTCACTTTGTTGTAATGCTGCTTCTGCTTGTTTGCGAGCAGTTAAATCTAGAATAAAGCAAACCCATGTTAAGGGGCTGGAACTCAATCGGGCAGCACCTAATAAAATAGGAACACGAGAGCCGTCTTTACGGATATATTCTTTCTCAAAGGGAATGCAGAACCCAGCGTTGATGACTTCTTGTACCTTGGCTTGATCCAGTTCACTGTATTCTAGTGGAGTCATGTCTTGCCAACGCAACTTTCCTGTGAGCAAGTCTTCCTGGGTATAGCCCACAATTTTCAGGAAGGCATCGTTAGCAAAATTAATTCGTTCTGAATCTGCCTCAATAATACCAATAATGCTCGATTGCAATAACTGTTTTAGTCGAGCCTCGCTTTGCTGTAGCGCTGCTTCTGCCTGTTTGCGCTCAGTCACATCGATATTTACTCCCACCATCCGTAATGGCTGACCATGATCATCATAGAAAACTCTGGCTCTCGACTGTAGCCAACAAAGGCTTCCATCCTGACGAATGATGCGAAAATCACTAAAAAATTCCTTCGAGCCTGTGTTCAACAATTCCTGTAATTCCACTTTTACCCTAGCTAAATCATCAGGATGAACACGTTTTGCCCAGTCTTCAAAAGTACCGCCAAACTCACCAGGCTGCAAACCATAAATTTCTTCTAACTCTTGTGACCAAATATTGATATTACTAGCCAATTTCCAGTCAAAACTGCCAATTTTTCCAGACTTCTGTGCTAAATCGAGCCATTCTTGTTTTTGTTGTAACAAAGACATTAACTGTTGGCGTTCAGTGACATCCAAAAATGCCCCAATCACTCCCCGGACATTACCATCTGGATCGCACAAGGGTGTAGCCTTACCGTAAATATGCCGTACATCCTCCGAGCTGAAGACAAATTCAACCTCCGCCTCCACCTCTTGCCCAGTCAGTCCGGCTTGCTGCATTGCCAACTCATTCAGAGGAACATCTTGACCATTTTTTTGGATTTTAAAAGGAAAGGGATATCCTCCACTGGCCGGGGTTGCGGTCATCACAGAACCTGCTGGTACTCGCATCATTTCATAAGCAGCACGATTGACACTCATGGAATGGCAATGAGGATCATGTGCAATCCAGACAGCAGCCGGCACAGTCTCCATAATCGTTTCGAGTTCTTCTGCCCGTGCTTTCGCTAGTGCTTCACTTTGCCTTAAAGCGGCTTCTACCCGTTTACGCTCAGTAATATCTACATTCACTGTGATTGCATTCACTATCGTTCCAGTGGCATCACAGATGGGTACGGCAGAGTTGAGGATGGTTTTCCGCTCGCCATTAAATGTTTCAATATCAATCTCTTCCCCAATTATCGCCTCACCCGTAGCTAGGGTACGGGCTAGAGTCCATTCTTCTGCTGTCAGGGGTTGACCTGTATCCGGCCACCATCCTTTATATTGATGATATTGGCTAGTATTGTCGAGCAACGGCGCATCTTCTCCCCAAATCGCTTTTGCCCCAGGATTAATTTCTAAAAGCTGTCCTTTAGCATCGGAAATCACTACTCCCATTGGCAGAATATCAAGGATGGCGCGTAGGCGTTGGCGTTCGAGGTCAGGTTTTGCTGGTTCCTGCTTATGCTCTGTAATATCTGTGAGCATGGCGATCGCACTAGAAAATTGTCCGTGCTTATCGAGTATGGAACTGAGAGAAACAATTACCCAAAGTGACGCGCCATCGTGGCGTTGTAAACGTAAATCAAACTGCTGTTTAGTTTGTTGATGGTACTTGTGCTGTTGCTCTAGCCATTGCTCAATTTCCACACGCGCCTGGGGTTCCAGAAAATTGAAAATTGAGCATTTGCTGATTTGTTCAACGCTGTAACCAAGCATTTGGGCTAGCTGATGGTTGACATATTCTGTCTTTCCTTCACTGTCAAATATCCAAATACCTTCATTGGCTGTCTCTAACAAGTGGCGATAATTCACCTTCAACTTAGCCAGTTGTACCTCAGACGCTTCCCTTGCAGTACGCACTTGCAAATTTAATGAACTAATTAATACTGCTACAGAAGCAAACACGATTAAATTGAGTAAATCATTACCTTGGCTAACTGCTATTGAGTTGAATGGTGTATTAAAAAAGTGATTCTTAACTAAAAGAGCCAAGACTGTAGCAACTAAACCTGGTACTAATCCGCCGTACCAACTACTAAAGACTACAGATGCAAAAAACAGTGGTGAAATCTCTATTAAATATCTTCCCAGCGTTAAACCTAGCAACAGCGACAATAATACCGACACAATAGAGATACAGTAACGCTGCAAATGAGAGCGCTGGATATTTGACATACTGCGATTAATCCTTGGCAGTAGAGTTTTTATGAGAAATCAAGTGTTTTTTTTGCAAGAGGCAACAATCTTGAGATATATATTGCAGATTGATTAGTCTAAAATTTTACTTTTGAAGTAGGGGACAGGGAAATAGGTAACTTTTATAACTTGGTGTTTTACAAAGTTCATACATACAACTTCATCTCTTCCAGAGCTTTGTTTGGCAGTTTAGTTAATGTTGCCTTTAAAATTATAGCTTTGTTGGATTCACATACTGTTTCGCTAAAATCAGCCTAGTCGGGCAACAAGTGAGCTATATGTTAAGAATCTTTACTCAGTTATTACCGATCCCAATATTTTGTTTAAAGAATTCATAAAGAGTCACACATTATACTTGTCTTCTCAAAGAATAAGTGATACCTTCTAGTTGTGTGTGAGGAGCAAGTTAAAAATAGAAAGCGCCTGGGGTGGAAACACGGCAACACTCCCAGGCGCTTTTTTATGGTGCTGTGCGTATCAGTTGTCCCCGTGGATAGGA
This sequence comes from Trichormus variabilis 0441, assembly GCF_009856605.1. Lineage (NCBI taxonomy): Bacteria > Bacillati > Cyanobacteriota > Cyanophyceae > Nostocales > Nostocaceae > Trichormus > Trichormus variabilis. The sequence goes on from NZ_CP047242.1 coordinate 6,069,282, forward strand.
ATGTTCAAATTTCGGCAAAATACTCCTATTTTGTGCAGATAGCAAACTGTCACAGGATAGATTTACTATTGATGATCGCAAGTGCTATTGTTTATTTGTGTGTGAGGAGCAAGTTAAAAATAAAAAGCGCCTGGGGTGGAAACACGGCAACACTCCCAGGCGCTTTTTAATTGAGGCTACCCTGAGACTTTTCTGTGCAGTTGGCAAAGTGTCATGCAATATACTTGCTAAATAAAATAACAAGTGATATCTTCTAGTTGTGTGTGAGGAGCAAGTTAAAAATAAAAAGCATCTGGGGTGGAAACACGGCAACACTCCCAGGTGCTTTTTAGTTATTGGCAAATTGTTAATTTTTAACGAAAGTCCACTCTAGCACCTTGATGGGAGCGGTTTGTAGTGCTTGAGTTAGTTTGGCGTTACTGGCAAATTGAACCTTTTGTAAGTCGCAAGCTTCGACATTGACCGTAAACTTATCGTCTTCAAAGGGCCAGGGTTTAACTGTTACCAAATTATCGCTGCGTTGCATGATGTCATAGCGTTGACCATCAGGCCCTTGACTAATTTCTAAAAACCGTTCATCGGCAGGTAATTCTTTTTGACATAAGATGAGAGATAGGCGATCGCACCACTGCATGAACGCATACGCTCCATCTACCTCATCTTCTTCTATCCTCAGTTCTTCACGCCAACGCTGTTGATTTTCTAGCTGTTCATCTAAAAAAGCGTCTAACTCAGCCGACTGGCCGCGTTTTGGTTCCGTCAAGCGGCTAATGTGCATAGAAATTAATAAAGTTACCCATCGTCCCCGGTAACGCGCATTTTTAATGAGACTCGCCAATTTTTCCACAGAAGCTTCTTTGTTCATCATGAAATCCATTGGCGCGCCTGCTTCAGTCAAATTATCTTCCTCCCATTCTTTCTCTAAATCATCATGATGAGAAATTGCGGCTAAGGTTTCGTATATTCTGGTTGGAGCGTTTTTCCGTTGCCATTGTCCTGCTATTTGCGCTGCTAACAAGGCGTGGGAACGATGATAAATCACTTCCCATCCGGTTGGTGTTGCATTCACAATCACAAAATCATCTCCTAAAGTTTAAATTGTGATTTTTCAAATAAATTCAAATATATTTGGGAGGTAAAAAACCAGGATTTACAGGTTAGTGTGTGCATCGTTTAATTGGTAGCTACTATATTACCAGCCACCCTATTTAATAAATTAGTTACCCAACGTGGAAATACATCCGTCGGGTAACTCTATTAATAGACCTTTTTGCACCCCAAACCTAACTAAACTTTAACCACGACATATTGAATTAGGAATGTTTTTCTAGTGGGTTAGCAACATATTTGAATGTTGGCTCAGAGTTCCAAGGGCCACGTTCGTCATGACCGTTTCCATTGGATGATAGGTTATAGTAGAGCGCCACTGTTTCGTCGGGTTGGACATTACCAAAGAATGGATCTGTTAATTTACCCAGTGAATCTAAAGCTTTCATAAACATCTGGGTATGAGAGATTTCTCGTGTGAGGAGATGAACTAGAGTTTGCTTAGTTCCTTCATCTGGTGATAGTTTGATTAGCTCTTCATAGGTTTGACGCGCGCCAGCTTCAGCTGCAATGTTCGCTCTCAAATCCCGAACTACGTCTCCACCTTCATTGAGGTAACTTGCTGTCCAAGCATTACCTTGACTATCTAAGAAGTGAGGTCCAATACCCCTTACAGCAAAGAGAGTACTTTTATAAGCCTCTGTTTGATCCACGTTTTTCGTGTGAGCTTCGATGAGTTTGCCAACCATCTCTAAATGGCTAAATTCTTCGATGGCAATATCTTGCAGCATATCTTTAATTCCCGCGTTTTCAACGTGGAATGATTGCACCCAGTATTGTAAAGCTGCTGATAGTTCTCCTGTCGCTCCGCCAAATTGCTCTAAGAGTAATTGAGCAAAACGAGGATTTGCTTCACCGATATTTACAACGTGAATCGGTTCTTTCTTGTGAAAAAACATGAATTGCCCCTGTGATTATTTTCAACAAAGAGAAGACTAACCAAACATTCAGTTGCTAGCCACGTATTTAAACTATTCTAGGAAGGCAAAAGTATTTAACTATTCAGAGTCAGTCAAATCAGAAACTTAATATTTAAGTAAATCTTGATTTCCCCTTTTGCCTATTAAAGTTATACACTTCTGCTTCTGCTAAGTAGTCCCCACAAATAAATAGCAACCATTGCACCAAGGACTGCAATTAACAGGCCAGGAAAACTCAGACTAGTGGCTGTCAACTGTAAAGTTCCCGTTGCGAATAGGCTATATAAACTACCGCCGATAAACGCACCGATGATACCCAAAATCATTGTGGAGAGAATACCACCGCCTTGTGTACCTGGATAAATGGCTTTGGCGATCGCACCAGCTAATAAACCTAATACTACCCATGCAATAATATTCATAGTTACCTCAAAAAATTAACTCGCATCTGTATTAAGATTACTAAGTCTGCTTTATAATTGTTTCTCCCAAATGAGATAAATACAAAATCCAGAAGGTAGATATAAAATCTTTAAAGTAATGGAATACAGACATATTTATATTCCAGCTTCTTACCACTAATTATTTAATAAATAGACTTTCTCAAAAGACTTTTATTAAAAAGATAATCCACGAAAACAAAACTATAAAACAGAAATATTGGCTATCTTTCTAGAGAAAGATATTTAATTACTAGTTTGTCGGGCTACGCCCCGCTAACGCTAACACGCATACCGCAAGCGGAACCCGCAGGTAGACGCATTCGCGTCTCCGAAGGGGAAGGGTAGAATCAACATTTGGTTTTGTATAAAAGTCTCAATTCATCTCGCATTTATGCAATGCCATCGAGATTAGTCTATTGCGGCCTGTTTCGCCTCTGTTCGTATAAGCGCATCCTCAGTTCTGAAGTCACCCCAACGCCGCAGCCCAAAATAAGCTAAAATTCAAGCAGATTAAGCATTTCGCCCTCAGTAATCCCCCATGCTAGAGACTCTGCAAACCCAAATTTACCAACTAGAAAAATTTGCTAACACCCTTGTCTCTTACCAACTGACACACCTGAGTTTGCTGAGTATTGGGATCATTTTTGCCGCAGGGTTACTCACTAGCCTCACACCCTGTATGCTGTCCATGTTGCCAATTACTATTGGCTACATCGGTGGTTATGAAGCCAAAAGTCGTTGGCAAGCAGCAGCCCAATCAACTTGGTTTGCCTTGGGATTGGCGACTACCCTAGCAGGACTAGGCGTGGTAGCTGCTTTGGTTGGCAAAGTCTACGGTCAGATAGGTATTGGTTTACCGATTATTGTCAGTATCATTGCTATCTTGATGGGGCTAAACTTACTAGAAGCTTTACCTCTGCAACTTCCATCTTTTGGTGATACTAATTGGATTCCCCAAGACTTGCCTTCAGGGGTGCGTTCCTACGGTATTGGCTTAACTTTCGGCTTGGTCGCCTCCCCTTGTAGTACTCCTGTGTTAGCCAGTCTACTAGGTTGGGTTGCCAACACACAAGATTTAATTTTAGGCGCTGTTTTGTTGATTTCTTATACAGCAGGCTATGTAACTCCCTTGATTTTGGCGGGTACTTTCACAGCATCAATTAAAAAGTTGCTGGAACTGCGTCGCTGGTCTGGTTGGATAAATCCAGTTAGCGGTGCATTATTGGTAGGATTTGGCGTATTTTCTCTAATTTCTCGGATTCCTCTAGGCAGTTTTTAAGCAATGACTACAGACAATTCAGCCCCCACAGCATCCCCTTGGTGGTCGCTACCAGGAAAATTTTTGCGACGAGAGTTTTTACCTGTACTGACAGATTTACGTTTAGCGATCGCTCTATTATTAATCATTGCTCTATTCAGTATCTCTGGTACTGTGATTGAGCAAGGGCAATCACCAGCATTTTATCAGGCTAACTACCCAGAACACCCGGCTTTATTTGGTTTCCTCACTTGGAAGGTGATCCAAGTGGTGGGGTTAGATCATGTTTATCGGACTTGGTGGTTTCTCTCCTTATTAGTTTTATTCGGGACTAGTCTCACTGCTTGTACTTTTACCCGTCAGTTACCAGCCTTAAAAACTGCCCAACGCTGGAAATATTACGAAGAACCACGCCAATTTCAAAAACTCGCTTTAAGTGCAGAACTAGACGCTGGTTCTGTTAATTCCTTAAGCCAAATATTACAAAATCGCCGTTATAAAATTTTTCAAGAAAAAGACGATATTCTCTACGCCCGTAAGGGAATAGTCGGGCGCATCGGCCCTATCATTGTCCATATAGGTATCGTCACCATCCTCTTAGGGTCAATTTGGGGCGCAATGACGGGATTTATTGCCCAAGAAATGGTTCCTAGTGGCGAAACCTTCCAGGTGAAAAATATTATCGATGCAGGGCCATTAGCAGCCGGACAATTTCCCCAAGACTGGTCTGTACGTGTTAATCGTTTTTGGATTGACTACACCCCGAAAGGTGGCATTGACCAATTTTACTCAGATATGTCTGTCTTGGATAATCAGGGAAAGGAAGTTGACCACAAAAAGATTTTTGTCAACCAACCTCTGCGTTATCATGGCGTAACTTTCTACCAAACTGATTGGGGCATTTCCGGTGTGCGTGTCCGCCTCAACAAAAGCCCCATCTTTCAGTTACCAATGGCACTTTTGAATACCAACGGACAAGGGCGAATTTGGGGAACATGGATTCCCACCAAACCAGATTTAAGTGAGGGTGTTTCCCTGTTGGCGAAAGACTTGCAAGGTATGGTGTTAATTTATGATGCCCAGGGTAAGTTGGTTGATACTGTACGTGCGGGAATGTCTACCCAGGTAAATGGCGTGACACTCAAAGTTTTAGATGTAGTTGGTAGTACTGGCTTACAAATTAAAGCTGATCCTGGTATTCCAATTGTTTACACTGGCTTTGGTATCCTGATGCTGGGTGTGGTGATGAGTTACTTTTCGCACTCACAAATCTGGGCATTACAAAAAGGCGATCGCTTATATGTTGGTGGTAAAACCAATCGCGCCCAGGTGGCTTTTGAACAAGAGGTTCTGGAAATTTTAGAACGCTTGAGTTCACAATCTGCGACAGCAAGTAATCAGCAGTCCTAAATACGATGGGGAAGGAGGCAATTATTATTCTTTCCCCATTTCTTCTATCTCTGATACAACCTGCATAAATTATACTTAGCTTAGGCGACACCGTAATCTGTATACTGACGTTTATAAGGAGCTTGCAAACCCAGGACAATATCTTCCCGCGGTACTCCCATCATCACTAATTCCTCTGCTGGATTGCGATCAGTTAAATTCTGTTGTAGCCATATTTTTCCATCTTTAATATCAAAATGAATCACGCATCGATAAATACGATTCAATCCTTGCCAACCTACATTCATCCATTGATAATGATTACGTTCTGTGTCTAAAATTAGTTGAACCTCAACATCTTGGTCTGAGACATCATCACTGGCGTAGTTAGTCAACAATTTTTTAACTAATTCTTGATATTTTACTAATTTATCCATTGTACAATAGCCTCCTTTTCCGGATCATAAATAATTAACAACACCTGATACTGTTTAATTGCTGTTTTCGTAAATTCAAGTTGAAAAAATATTTTGTAAGTATCTAACGGAACTGCTAAATATAATACTCGCTCTGCTTCATATCCTGCTAATGCTAGACGGTAACTCAGGAATTGTCCTAAAGCAGAGTAAAAATCTGTAATAGGAGAAGGGTTTAAAAAGCTTTTGATTTCAATTGCTATTTTTTTATTTCCTTTTTCTGCGGCAATTATCTTCTCCGCTCCTAAATCAATTTGGAAATTGACTTCTCCGAATTTAAATTTTAACGGATCGCTTGTAATAATCCATTCTTCTTTTTGTAAGGCTTTTTTAACTGATTCATGAAAAATATCTTTTGCAGACACAAGTAAAAATAAATATCTTTTTTATAAATTTTAACGCACTGGAAGTGATTCTCTGACAGCTAGACTTTCACTATTAGTTTTTATCGTCAATAGACCTTTCAAAGTGGTATGGATATTTTAGTCTAGAAAATACTGTATCCATGTGGCAATGAGTAATTCTTTTAACTAATGCAATACTGAGATACATAGAGAAGATCAAAAATTTTGTTGCCAGAATTGATGCTTTTATTAACCACCTTGAAAGTGCTGAGTCGCAATTTCCTCCTGTTGTCTGCAGTTCATGATGCGTATTTACTTTATTACGTGAGATTAAGGGAAATATAAAAAAATATTAATAGCCATATAGTTATACAATCATTAATAGTTAAATGATTTTGGGGCTAAAAATAGTCTGGATCTATCTGGGCAGTGGTAATTGCCAGACAGATGAATGCACAGCCTCTCTAAACCTAGAATAACAATCCTCACAACTCTGGCAGCCAACCAAAGTTGATGAATTTGACTGCCTAAAAATCTGGCGTTTGAATAACAAGGAAGCAAAAATGAGTAGCAATCTAGCTGTTAAACTGCGCGCTGGCACTCAACAAGCTCACACAGCAGCAGAAAACGTGGGGTTCATGAAATGTTTTTTGAAAGGCGTTGTCGATAGAGAAAGCTTCGCCAAATTTTTAAGCAACTTGTATTTTGTCTACAGTGAACTAGAAGCTGCGATTCAAAGCCATGCCAACAATCCAGCGATCGCCCCGATTTACTTCCCAGAACTAAATCGCCTAGCCTCTTTAGAAAAAGACATGGTATTTTACTATGGCAGTGAATGGCGTAGTCTCATCGCCCCTTCAGCTAGCGCTCAATCTTATATCAAGCATATTCGAGAGCTTTCTGCCACTGCACCCGCTTTATTAATTGGTCATAGCTACACCCGCTATATGGGCGACCTTTCCGGCGGTCAGATGTTGCAAAAAATTGCTCAGTCAACCTTAAAGCTGTCTGGCTACGAAGGTACATCCTTCTATAACTTTGAGCAAATCCCTGACAAAAAAGCCTTCAAAGACCAGTATCGTCAGGCATTGGACTCTGTACCCGTTGACGATGCCACAGCAGATAAAATTGTTGCAGAAGCCAATCGGGCCTTCCAGTTCAATATGCAAATGGCTACAGACCTAGAAGGTAATTTAATTAAAGCTCTCGGTCAAGTAGTATTTAATAGCTTGACTAGTACCCGTAACCCAGGTAGCACCGAAGCAGCAGTATCTTGAATCAGCCAAGAAATGGGGGAGAAAGTTAGAGAAAAATTTCCCCCAACCCCTAATCCCTTCATTTAGTTCAATTAACACATCATGGTCTAGCGTTGATATCTAAACTAAGAAGCAGCTAGAGCATAAAGCTTTTATTAGCAATTTGCTGTGCGTCGAAAAACAAATTGCTTGTCCCCTATACCCATATAACCGACCACTAGTCAGTTATGACGGAAATCAAAATATCATTAGGCAAAATTCCCATGACTCAGTCGATAGGTGTTATTGAATTTTGTAGCCCTTGGGCTTTCCGTAGGGTATTTTGACTTCCACGTAGCGGCATGGTGTGGTTGCAGTACCTTGGAGGTTTTGATGGTTTTTGTCTTACCTGGTGTCAAGTTTGATCTAGACATGATCAAAAAATATGACACTCCTGCACCTAGATATACCAGTTATCCACCCGCTACACAGTTAACTGAAGAATTTAGCGCCACCGATTATCAAAGTGCGATCGCCGCCTCAAATCACAGAAAATCGCCCATATCGTTGTATTTCCACATTCCTTTTTGTCAAAGTTCCTGTTACTTTTGCGGTTGTAATACGGTTATTTCCAACAACAAAAATATTGCTAAACCATACTTAGAACATCTGGTAAAAGAAATCAAGCATACAAGTAACTTGATTGATCCAGACAGAAAAGTATTACAAGTTCACTGGGGTGGTGGGACACCGAATTACTTAGATTGTGATCAAGTAGAATTTTTGTGGAAACATATTCATCGCCACTTCAATATTGATCCACAGGCAGAAATATCCATTGAGATTAATCCCCGCTACGTTGATCAAAACTACATCTCCTTTTTGCGTGAGATTGGTTTTAACCGGATTAGTTTTGGCATTCAGGATTTTAATAGCCAAGTACAAAAAGCTGTCAACCGTATCCAACCGGAAGAATTGCTAGTTAATGTCATGAGTTGGATTAAAGCCGCTAAGTTTGACAGTGTAAATGTAGACCTAATTTATGGTTTACCTCATCAAACCTTGCAAACATTTCGGGAGACGGTGAAAAAAACCGTGGCATTAGACCCCGATCGCATTGTAGTCTTTAACTTTGCTTATGTTCCTTGGTTGAAGCCAGCCCAGAAAAATATTCCCTTGGAGGCGTTACCCCAACCGCAGGAAAAGCTGGAAATTTTAAAAATGACTATTGAGGAACTGACTAATAGCCAGTACCTATTTATTGGGATGGATCATTTTGCCAAGCATAACGATGAGTTAGCGATCGCCCAACGTAACCACACCCTCCAGCGCAACTTCCAGGGCTACACCACCCATGCAGGTACAGAACTTTTTGGCTTTGGTGCGACATCTATTAGTATGCTGCATGATGCTTATGTGCAGAATCACAAGCAGTTAAAAGAATATTATCAAGCTGTTGCTGGTGATGCTTTACCTGTGAGCAAAGGTATCAAACTCACAACCGATGATATTCTCAGACGGGATGTGATTATGTGTATCATGTCTAACTTTTATCTGCATAAGCAAGAGATTGAGGAGAAATATCAGATCAATTTTGATGAATATTTCTCTCAAGAAATTGCAGCTTTAAAACCATTAGCGGCTGATGGATTAGTTAGTCTCTCTAGCAAACACATTCAAGTAACAGAAATCGGTAGATTACTCGTGAGGAATATCGCTGTTGTCTTTGATATTTATCACCACAATCAAGACAAGCAATTCTCTCGTACTATTTAATTCACAGGGGTGCGGGGCTGAGGTATGGGAGAAAAATTTACCTAGTCTCCAATCCTCAGTTTTTTATAGTCCCCTGATTGGCGCTAGTTTCTGGCTTGATGAACTTCAGGGTCATGCGATCGCAACTGATTAATTTACTGAGTCAGATCCAAAGGCTTCCTTTAGTTCGCTCCAAGTGAATTGTTATACGACTATTCACCTCCACAGCCTCCACCTCCACAGCCTCCGCAACCTCCCCCTCCGCAATCACTGCCGCCATCATTGCCATCAGACTCACCAGAACTATGACCACTAGAATCGCCCCATCCCCATCCACTACCCCAACCCCCGCAGCCAGCAGATCCACAACCACTGCCGCCCCAACCTCCTCTGATACGAGGGGGTGAAGGATTTTTCATCAAATCTACTATCCCTACAAGAAATCGTATAACGCCAAATGCTGCCGTAACACAAATAACGGCGAGTATAGCCCCTGTAAATGGATCGATATTGTTTTCAAAATTGCCTATATAACAACCGCTTAATATCAAAGTGAAAAGAATAGCGGTACTTGTTGTTGCTGCTTTTTGAACTTGCAGCTTTGGCAATACCCAATTTTGTTGAGTGTTGACTCGCACAAAATATAAATCGCGTCCAAAACGATCCTTTGGTGTAGACCAAATCTCTAATGGAGGTTTTACTTCAAAAAATCGTTCGTAGCTCTCCAAAGTCTTGCTATACCAATCATCAAATTTTTGATTTTCAGCCTCTCCGCCAAGAGTTGGATCATGATACAAGGGTGTTTGCAAAACCTGTGAGCAGAACTCTTCCCAATACGATCGCGTATAAGTCAAATGCAGATGCCAAACTTGGTCTACTTGGTCTGAAGGGGTAACTGGATGCCCTGCTGCTACAGCCAAAAAAGCGAACTTCTTGTACTCCTCAATGGTTTGCCGAGCGTACTGCAATGACCAGCCATTATCTCTTGCCAGTCGTTTGCTAAATGATAACGGAGCATCTGGTTTGTCTAACGAAAATGCTTGAATTCGCTCATACAACTCTATTTGCTCAGTATTCATTGCTTGAACACCCGTGCTAGCTAACCCTTCAGAGTTCACCATCTTTTTTACTGAATTTAGATAAACTTTACTCAGAATTTAACATCGCCTTTAACATTCGTCGAAAGCTGACATAGTTCTGAAGTCTAATGAATAGCACTACAACTGTTTCCCCACAGAGGACTCAAGCCGTATAACAGTGAAGTTGTGCGGCGACAGACAAGCTTGAACTCTCACCGACGATTTCTGCTCCGTCCGCACCAACGCAGTGTTAGCTGGCTACTGCGATCGCGGAAGACGCTGATCCATACAGATGTATCAACCAGCAACATAACGAGTTTCACGTAGGGCTTTATAATCAAAATCCGGGGCAAATTGAATCTGTCCTGCAAGGTCGAGAAGGTTTTTCTTACGGCGCGATCTCACGAATTCTTGTAGAGCAAGATTCATCAATTCTTCTTGGGTGGTGAGGTTAGTCAGTTGAAAAGCTTCGTTGAGAAGCGATTCATCAAGGTTAAGGGTAATTTGCATAGATATGGATATTGGATTGAAGTAGGCATGATTATTCTTTTTGCATTTTAACCAAATAGATGACGAACCCACCTCTGGATTTATCGCCAGTGGGGCTGGAAATGAAATTCTGTAACCCTTGGCAACTGTAGTTTTGGGCGGTTTATTTACATCTACGTCGAATTCTATTGCGCCAATGGTAAAATATGGGTAAATTACCAGAATTTTGGCTTATGTCTGACTCAATTAACTCCCTACGCACTTTGAGTCAGACAATTTGTCATGATTGTGCTTTTCATACCAAAGTAGAAGGAGCGATCGCCTGTGTTCACCCGGAAGAATTAGGGGTAAACTTTGCTGTTGTCACTTTCTGCAATTCCTTTCAACCATCCCAAGAAATTGATAGTCCTTGCGTGACTTTCGGTAGCGATGACGCAGAATAGCCCGCTTATTAGCGGAGGGTAGGGCGCAGTGAGAGGAATCACTGACAACTAACAACTGACAGTTAAATCTTGAACTTACCTTGAGCAAAATCAAGTTTAAACTGCTCCAAACAGCCTTCTAATCGGGATAACATTTCTTCAATCCGAGCATCGCTGCTCAGGTGAGGTTTGGCTATTTTGACTAAACTAGACAGTTCCTTTGCGGTTTTTTGCTGTCGTAGCCAGTCCTGCAACTTTCGAGCTGGAGTTAGGAGATTATCTAACTTATTAGTAGTCTTGTTCTTAGCCCATCCACCTGTGGAAGAACGGGGTTGATAAAAGTGACTCAGGGAGTAAGACTCATACTCAAGTTTCATCGAAGCACACCAATCTTGCCACTTCAGGGGCAGAATCGAAGGATGGGTGCTTACCGGAATCCACGGTACTCGTAGGGTATCTGCAACAATCGCTCCGTGCATGGCTTCACAAATCAGAACTTCTGTTTGACGAATGCGTGTCAAAATATCTTCAATTTCCCAAGCTGGACTGATGTAGCCAAAACCCAATTGATCACAAACTCTCTGCCAACCATCTCCCGCAAAATTATAGTGAGGCATATAGGAGAATTTATATTTTTTGGGGATGGAACTGTGATCTATTAATTTACGTAGCAAGAGTGCGCCATCTGTAACCGCTAAATCGCTACTCAAACCCAGTTTTTCTGCTGAGATTGGCCCCCGTACACAGTAGATATGGTAAGATTCATCAATTACAGGGGTAGCTTTTTCATAACCTGCGCCTGTGCTAAAAATCACTCGCAATTTGGCCTGAGGGGTACGGCGTGGGAGTGCGTCGTTAATGAGAGTGCCAATTCCCACAAAAGCGCAATTGGGATCATCATCTAAGATTCCAGGAATTAGCTTCTCCCACAACCAAGGATTCAGCGCATCTCCAAAATTTTGCCTACCTTCTGGATACTTGCAATAGTAAAGTTTCATAGTTAACTAAATATAACTTTCATGAGCATAGGGACTAGAAATTATATCGTGTCCGGTTGAACACCTATCATACCCGTGACCTTGGTAATTAGTAACCAGTAATAAGCTGTTACGCATTTAAATTGTATATTTCGCACTCAGGTTGTCAAAAGTCTAAAGTCCACAGTCTAAGCTAGCCTTTGACTCTGGACAGCCCTGACGCAAGAATATTTGATTTAGGTGCGTATCCGCTAGTTACCCATGACAATTTAAACCAACCATATTGTAAGTAATTAACCGGACTTGAATAGTATTTTTTTCACAGATCAGTAAAGATTTATAAACCTGGCAAGATAGCCAAATTTGCGAAATATATCAATGAAAAACCCGTTTCTAACCTTTAAGTAGCTGTCTAGCAAAGGCGATCGCAGCTTCTGTTGTTGTGACTTTACCTTCAATTCTGGCGATCGCAATCTCTGTTAGGAGTTCTCCCACCAGTGGCGAGGGGGGAATATCGAGTGCTATCATTAGATTTTTACCACTTACTAGCTGAGTGGGATGAGCGACCAGATCATCAGGGTTAAGGTAGCGGGTGATCAATGGAGAATAAGCGGATAGCCGATTGTCGCCAGACATCGCCTCTACCAGAGTATCTTGTACTAAAGCTAAAACAGCGATCGCTGCAAATACCATACCTGCTTCTTGGAACACAAAGTACTGTTCTCGCTGGGTATTAGCTGTTTTTAGCTGGGGAAATAGTTTCAGAGCCGTAGTGACAGCGCGAATCTCGGCGCGACTGTAGGTGAGTTTTTGCAGCTCGATTTCGGCAACACGTGGATCTGGGTGGACTAGACAAGCGAGTTTGGCAATACCTAGCCAAGTAGTCTTCACTGTTTCCCGGACGTATCCTTGCAGTTCCGCACCTAGTTGCGGCCAATGTTTTGTCAGTAAATCAGCGACTTCATCAACTACCGCTAATTTACGAAAGCTTTCAGGTGTGGTATTTGGAAAGAACTGCTTGAGTAAACCATCATTTTCAGCTATTGCCATCCAAGTATGACCTTGAGGACTAGCAAGTAAATAGCCAATTTCTACTCGCACTCGTTCGGCGGCGACTTGACACAGTTGTGATGCTAAATCACGAATAGCGGCTTGGGTGGCTGGTTCAATAGTAAAGCCTAGTTGAGCAGCTTGGCGATAAGCTCGTAATAGACGTAAAGGATCATCTTTGAGGTTGGCTTTGGCTATCATCCGCAACACACCCGCCTGTAAATCAGCACAGCCGTTGAGGGGGTCGATGATTTCTTGGGTGTGGGGATTGTAGGCGATCGCATTCACTGTAAAATCCCTTCTATGGAGGTCAGTCTCTAAACTATCCCCTTCCTGTTGGGCAAAGTCGGCTGTAGCCTGGGGAAATACCACCCGCGCAATTCGCCGCACCGGATCGAGTAAAACAAAACCAGCTTGATAACGATGAGCGATCGTTCTAGCTACTTTCACAGCGTCCGATGGTATCACGAAATCTAAATCCAGATATTCTCGACTTCTACCCAACATCGCATCCCGCACCGCACCACCAACCATATAAGCAGGTTGTGGCAACCATTCCAGGCTAAAAGGCCAATTTTCAGGCGCTAGGGTAGAAGGAATAAATCCAGACATTGTAATAAAACTCTAACCAGTAACTGGTGCTGAATGCTGTGGCTTAAGTTAGATTAACAATAAAGGACTTGGAGTTGGTTCTATTATGTGTATTTGCGTAAACTGCCACTATGTAGACCGTTGTGTAACTTATAATGCCGTAGAAACACAACACCAACAACCACATTTAACTGAAACCCCAGATTTCGACCCCAATGAACCCTCCATCAACGTTAATATTCGCACCAAAGATGATGTGATTGAAATGGAATGGGATGTTGTTGGTTGTCTCAGCTTTAAGCGAGAAATGGGCAAGTGGTCGAAGTTGCGTCCGGGTGAATTAGTCCCGACTTGATTAATTTGTCATTCGTAATATCACTATGCGGAAGTATTCGTAAGCAATACCCACCAAAATCATGATACGGTGGGCATTGCCCACCCTACAGAGACTCAGATTTGTTCAATAATCAAATCGGATTTCTATAGTAGCTCTATATCAATTTACTTTGACTACGCCAATAGCAGACCCCAAATCCACAAAATACGGTTTATCCCTCCACACTACTACCCCAGAATTGGGACTAGCAATTAGTAATTTGGCTGGCGAAACTCGCTCCCAAGTGTGGAATTTAGGGCGAGATTTATCTAGTTATATACATCAATATTTAGTAGAATTTATCGCCCCCCAAACTTGGGCAGACTTGGCTTTTATTGCAGTTGCCAAAGGGCCTGGAGGTTATACGGGAACTCGTATTGGTGTTGTCCTGGCTCGCACTTTAGGGCAACAGTTAAATATTCCTGTGTTTGGGATTTCCACCTTAGCCGCAGTGGCTTGGACAGAAGTCGGTAAAAATCAACAAACAAAAGCTATTGCAGTGGAAATGCCGGCTCAAAGAGGTCAGATTTTTGGGGCGATTTATCAGCCTTCTCCGCATGGTAATGAATTAACAACTTTATTACCTGATACAGTATTTACACCAGAAGCATGGCAGGAGACTTTAGCTAACTGGCAAAGTGATTACCAGTTAGTAGAAGCCAAAGTCGATTTAGCAGCAACGGTGACAAGTATTTTGGAGCTTGCTAATTTAGAATGGCAACAAGGTAAGCGCCCTAACTGGTCGGAAGCTTTACCGTATTATGGACAACATCCTGTAGATGTATAAAGAAGGCAGGGAGCAGGGAGGTTATAAAAGTAATGACTGTTAACTGTTGACTGTTGACTAATCATTAATTTTGAATTTTGAATTTTGAATTTTGAATTGATTCATGACCATAATCTTAACTAACGATGACGGTATTGATGCGCCAGGCATTAAAGCCTTAGCTCAAGCCGTCAGTGGCAAAAACTTTATTGTTGCTGCACCAAGAGACCATCAATCAGGTTGTGGTCATCAAGTTACTACTACTCGCCCAATTAATCTCCACAGACGTTCTGATAGTGAATATGCGATCGCTGGTACTCCTGCCGATTGTGTCAGAATTGCAATCACACAAATTTCACGGGATGTCAAGTTTGTTTTGTCAGGTATCAACGCTGGTGGTAACTTGGGTGTTGATGCTTACATTTCTGGCACTGTTGCGGCTGTGCGAGAAGCTGCTATGCACGGTATTGCCGGAGTTGCTATTTCCCATTATCGTAAAGCCAAGCAAAATTTTGATTGGGAACTAGCTGCTAAATGGACGGCAGAAGTTTTAGAGGAATTACTGCACCGTCCTTTAGAACCGGGATACTTTTGGAATGTCAATTTACCCCATTTACAGCCAGGGGAAACCCAACCAAAGTTGGTGTTTTGTCAGCCTTGCACTAAACCTCTACCAGCCAACTATCGCATTGATGGCAACGATTTTTATTATGTGGGTGAATATGGCAAGCGTGAACGCACCCCAGGAAGTGATGTGGATGTTTGTTTTACCGGTAACATTGCAATTACACAATTAAGAGTGTGAACTCAATCCCAATACCTTTGTGACAGGTATAAAGGTAAAACTTACAAATCATCGTCACAATCTGGTTGTATCCCCGTCATATCCGACTGCTAAGTTAAAAATACACAGCCGACACCTTCACTACGGAGGCTTTGTAGATAGTTGGTATGTTTACTTTTGTTCTGGCTACATTTTTGGTGAGTTTACTCACTGCATCTGGTTGGGCGGCGATCGCCTACCTGTTTCCTCAGAATCATTCCCAAGATTAATGATCATCCATAACTCTTTTACCCAAGCGTCAGTACATGACGCTTGCTTTTTTTTGATTTTAAGTCCGAATGAGCGTTAAATTGCATTTAACTTGCATTTTTTCTGGTGTAGGTGGTAGATTTCGTGAAGTTCAAGGCTAGTACTTTAGGGTTAGTATTTTTACCCAGCGCTCATTTCAGATTTTAACCGAATCCATTTCGTGAATAGGTATTTATATTTGCTGTTAATTTTTGATTTTTTTGCTATTAAATCCGTTGTGTAATTAATTCGACCAAGTTATTTTGGAGGAATAATTAAATTTGTTTTTCAGAGGCTTGATTATGAATCAAATACAATTAACTCTATTGATTAGTTATTTACTCATGACTTGCTATTTCTTTAGCAATTGGGTAAGATTTTCTCTGCGCCATCCTACTTCTTCCCCAGAAGATAAGTTTTTAACTCTTGTTATGTGTTTAATTACAACTGTTTTCTGGCCTTTAATTGTACCAGTGTCATTAATGGAAATCATTAAGCACAGAAAAATAGAGGTTAGCACTATCATTCCTGTTTTGTTAGTGATATTCGCTGTAACTATTTCTTACCTTATATCAGAGTTATCTGCCTAATCCAAGAATTTATCTGTAATTTGCAACGCTATTAAATTTAAATTTCTTAACACAGTTAGAAATATGAGCGTTATCCTATGTATAAAATTTTGACTCAGTGATTAAAAATAAAATTAGAGGCGCTGAATGTGACAATTTTGTCACAATTTAGGGAAATTTAGGCAAAGTTTTTCAAAGTTACCCCTAGTTATAAATTAAACCTGAGATAATAGGGAGCTAGAGCCAGGATTGGCTGTTTAACTTCTGGTGCTGGATGTGTCATTTATTTTTGAGCTAGTTTAATGCCATCCTTGTGGGTGGATATTCTTCACAATTAATGACATCTCCTACCTGTAAATAAGCTTATGCCAGATGCAACTCCCAAAAATCCAGTTGTTATGCTCCACGGTTACTCTGATACGGGGAAATCTTTTCAAGCGTGGATAAAAAAGTTTGAAGAAAACAATTATGATGTCAAAATTATTCATATTTGTAAATATGTATCCCTATCTAATGAGATTAACATTGAGGATATTGCTGAAGGATTAGATCAAGCTTTAGCGGAGAAATTAGGTAATAACAGAACCTTCGATGCGATCGTTCACTCAACTGGAATGTTGGTGATTCGTGCTTGGTTGGCGAAATACTCTAGCCAAGGTTATTATCGACTCCAGCACTTGATTGGATTAGCACCAGCCACTTTTGGTTCTCCTATCGCCCACAAAGGCCGCAGTTTTTTAGGTGCGCTGTTTAAAGGAAACAGAGAGTGGGGGCCAGACTTTCTAGAAGCAGGAACTCGCATATTAGATGCGTTGGAATTAGGAAGTAAGTTTAGTTGGGATTTGGCACATAAAGATTTACTAGGCGAAACCACATTTTACGGTTCAGGTAGTGATACACCTTTTGTATTTACCTTCTGTGGAACACAACAGTTTTTTCAATCACCATTACTAAATAACTTTGTCGGAAGAATCACAAATAGAGTTGGTGTACCGCTTGATGGTACAGATGGTGTTGTCAGGTGGGCTGGATGTGAACTGAGAACACGTAAAATAACTATAGATTTTACTAAACAGCAACCTGAAGATAAATTATCTATTTCACCCTGGAAAAATAGTGGTATTGCTCATGCAGTCAGAGTTAAGGATCATAACCACGGCAAAATTATGGGTGATCCTAGTTTAGACTTGGTAGAGTCGGTATTTCAGGCATTAAAATTTACATCTGAACAAGATATTAATCTTTGGCATCAGACAGCCTTAAAGAGGCTATCACCAAATGATTCTGAGAATGCAGAATGGCAACAGTTTATTATTCGGGCGATAGATGATAATGATGAGCCAATTCCTGATTACTATATTGAATTGGCAACATCACAAAACAATCAGTGGAAACGAATTGAAGATTTTGGTGTAGATGTTCACGTCTATGCACAAGATAAAAGTCTACGCTGTTTTCATGTAGATATCACTAAGACTAAAAATTTGCAAAATTTGCAAATACGCATTGTTGCGTCATCAAATTCCGAGTATGTGCGTTATGTTGGGTATGCTTCTAGTGCAGAAAATTCTGATTCTATTACCGATTTAGAGCTAGATATTTCTCATATTTTGCAGCAGAAAGATATCAAATTTTTCTATCCATTCACCACAACTCTAGTGGAAATAAGACTTAAGCGGCAAACAAGAAAACAATTATTGCAGTTTATGGCTTTCGCTGAATCAAAATTTTGATTTTCTGGGGATTGGGTACTGGGTACTGGGGATTGGGGATTGGGGATTAGGCAAGAAAATTTTGGAGTAAGTTCTCCCCCTGCTTCCCCTGCTCCTCTACTCCCCTGTTTCATCTATGACTAGTCGAGGGAATTTTGTCATCACGGGTAGAATCTAGTGGTATGTGTGGGGGTTTTGGTCTAAAGCGATCGCGGATTTTACTAATTACGATGTAGAGAATGGGGACAACAAATAGACTCAACACAGTTGAGACAATCATTCCCCCTGCCACGGCTGTACCGAGAGATTTTCTACTCGCTGCACCTGCTCCTATAGGATTAATCAATGGCCAGACACCAAGAATAAAAGATAGGGAAGTCATGAGAATAGGTCGCAACCTTTCTTGTGATGCTTGCACTGTGGCTTTGATAATGGGCAAGCCCCGTTCGCGCAATTGATTGGCAAATTCCACAATCAAAATGGCGTTTTTACTAGCCAAGCCAATCAACATGACTAAACCTACTTGGCAAAAGACATCATTACTCAGACCCCGCAGCCACTGAGCTGATAAGGCTCCTAAAATAGCTAGGGGAACTGACAGCATAATAATTAATGGGTCAACGTAGTTCTCATATTGAGCTGCCAACACGAGAAAAACAAAGACTAACCCTAATCCAAAAATTACAGGTGCTTGACCTCCTGATTCTTGTTCTTCCGCAGTTATCCCCGACCATTCGTAACCCATACTGGCGGGTAAAACTTCTTTTGCTAATTTCTCCATCGCTGTAGTTGCTTGACCAGAACTATAACCAGGCGCAGCCGCACCGTTGATGGTAATTGAGCGGAATAGGTTGTAGTGGTTGATTGTTTGCGCTCCAGTCGCCGGAGTAATTTTCACTAGGTTACTCAGGGAAATCATTTGATCGTTGGCAGAGCGGACATATAACTTACCGATATCCTCAGGGTTAGAGCGAAATGGCGCATCTGCTTGCACGTAAACCCGGTAAGTTCTTTGTTGGAAATTAAAATCGTTGACGTACCTGGAACCCAAGTAAGATTGCAGGGTGTTGAACACGTCATCTACATTAACTTGTAAGGCTTTGACTTTGTTGCGGTCGATGTCTATTAACATCTGGGGTGTGTTAGCACTAAAAGTACTAAATACACCTTGCAAACCAGGAGTCTGATTCCCCTTCATCATGATCTGACCCATGACTTGCAGCAGATTATCTAAGCCACTGTTACCTGCTCTATCTTGCAGTTCAAATTGAAAACCGCCGAAGTTGCCTAAACCATTGATTGGTGGAGGACTAACGGGGAAAATTCTGGCTTCGGTGATGTTGGCGAAGACTCCTGCCAACTTGCCAATAATTTCTGGTGCTGATTGTCCTGGTTGTTGGCGCTCATCCCAAGGCTGGAGGGTAGTAAAAATTACCCCACTGTTGGCACTGTTACCACTAAAACTAAAGCCACCAATGGCAAAGGTTCCTGTAACTTCCGGTAATTTGAGGATTTCTTTTTCCACCTGAGCCATGACATTGCTGGTGTAGTTGAGGGAAACTCCTTCTGGCCCTTGGATGATGGTGATGAAATAGCCTTGATCTTCGTCAGGGATAAATGCTGTGGGTACGCTGAGATAAACCCAGCCTGTCAAGGCGATGGAAGCTAGGAATAATAAGACAACGATCGCCCTAACCTTCACAAGAATATTGAGCGATCGCTCATATCCCCGGCGCATCCAATCCAAAAACCTATTAATCTGGTGAAAAATTTTGCCTAACCAACCACGGGGGCGCTGTCCCCGACGTAATAATAAGGCTGAAAGGGAGGGTGTGAGTGTCAGAGCCAAAAAGGTGGAAATAGCCATCGAAAAGGCGATGGTCAGGGCAAACTGTTTATAAATCTGTCCTGTAGTACCTGGGAAAAAGGCAACAGGAACAAATACCGCCATCAACACTAAGGAAGTGGCAATTACAGCCCCAAACAGTTCCCGCATGGACTCGGATGCAGCCTGACGGGGCGACATTCCCTCTTCCTCAATTAACCGGGAGATGTTTTCCACCACGATAATCGCATCGTCTACCACTAACCCCGTAGCTAATGTCAAACCAAACAAAGTTAAGGTGTTAATGGAAAATCCAAAGACTTTGATAAAGGCAAAAGTCCCAATTAAAGTTAAGGGAATGGTAATTACCGGAATCAGGGTTGTACGCCAGTCTTGCAAGAAGAGAAAAATCACCAAGACAACCAGAATCAGGGCTTCTATCAGTGTCTTGACCACTTCCGCGAGGGATTCTTCCACAAACAGGGTCGTATCAAACGCCACTTGATATTTCAACCCTGGGGGAAAGCTTTGTGCTAACCGAGCCATTTCGGCTTTTACTGCCTTGGATACTTCCAAAGCATTACTACCAGGGGTAGGAAATATCCCTATACCCACACCCTCATTACCTCGGAATCGCAGAAACGAACTATAATTTTCTGCCCCTAATTCTGCCCGACCCACATCTTTGAGCTTGATAAGTGTGCCATCGGTTCCAGTCTTAATTACCATGTCGGCAAATTCCGTTGCTTCGGAAAGTCTGCCGCGAGCCTGTAAGTCTATTTGATACATCTGGTCTGGCAGGGACGGCTGCTGACCAATTTGCCCCACCCCTACCTGTATGTTTTGTTCGTTGATGGCATCAATTACATCTTGAGCAGTCAGCTTGCGACTGGTTAGACGATTCGGGTCAAGCCACAATCGCATAGCATAGCGCCGTTCACCAAAAATCCGCGCCTCGCCCACACCATCAAGCCTTTTCAGGGCATCTACTATATATTGGTCGGCGTAGTTACTTAAAAATACGGTGTCATATTCCTGTTGTTCGCTATACAGCCCCATCGCTAACAGGATATTGTTAGACTGTTTGCTGACTGTGACTCCAGTACGTTGTACAGCCTCTGGTAACTGGGGCTGGGCAATAGATACGCGGTTTTGGACATCAACGGCGGCAATATCTTTGTCCCGTGATGGGTCAAAGGTGACGGTAATGGTGCTAGTACCATCGTTACTACTGCTAGATGTCATGTACTTCATACCTTGAACGCCGTTGATTTGGCGCTCCAAGATACTTGTCACCGTATTTTCCACGACTTCCGCGCTAGCCCCAGTGTAGTTAGCATTAACAACAATTTGTGTAGGGCTAATTTCTGGATAGCGATCAGTAGGTAGGGTGGGTATACTGATTGCGCCTACCAGCAAAATGATAATGGCGCAGACACTTGTAAATACAGGTCGCCTGATAAAGAAGTCAACAAACATTGGGGATTGGGGATTGGGGATTAGGGATTGGGGATTGGGGATTGGGGATTAGGGATTGGGGATCGGGGTTTAGGGATTAGGAGATTGGGGTTTATTCTCCCAGTACCCAGTACCTAGTACCCAGTACCTAGTACCCAGCCCCCAACCCTAAGATTCAGGAACAATAGGAACACCATCACGGAGATTCAGCAGTCCTGAGGTGACAATTGTGTCTGTTGGCTGCAATCCCTTGATGATTTGGTAATTATTACCTCTGATATCACCCAACTGCACCCGTTTTTGCCGTGCAACTAGTTGGGAGGTTCCTTGGGGTGTTTTTTCCGTTTGGGTTACATAGACAAAAGTTTCCCCGGCGATGCGTGTGACTGCTGTAATCGGAATTAAAACGCCTGTGCGTTGATTCCAAATCACTCTAGCTCTCACTAGCTGATCTGCCCTTAATTGACCATTTGTGTTGTTATATAAGGCTTTCACCAGAATTGATTGGGTTTCATTACTGGCATTAGGAGCAATGAAAAATACCCTACTAGTACCCAGTGTTTGACCTTGGGTGTTCATAATCTCTACTGGCATTCCCTGACGTAATTGGGAACCTCGTTCTAGAGGTACAGAGATATTGACCTCCAAGGGTCGGTTTTGAGTAATGGTTAATAGTGGTGTGGAACTATTGACAAAATCACCAATTTTAATAGGGATATTGCCGACAGTGCCTTCAAAGGGGGCGGTAATTCGATAGAACTGGAGTTGGACTTGTTGTTCGTCAGTGTTAGCCTGGGCTTGCTGCACTGATTTTTGTGCTTGGGCGACGCTAGCTTTTTGGGCTTGAATCCTAGATTCTATCGCGTTGAGATTAGCTCGTGCTGTAGCTAGTCTGTTGGCATACTGATCCTTAGTTTGCCGAGATACAGCGCCTTGGTCAGCTAAAGTTGTATACCTGTCGTACTCTTGCTGATTCAATCGCACATCAGCAACATTAGATAATCTTTCCGCTTCTAAGGATTTGAGGGTAGCATTAGCGTTTTCTAGTTGTGCTTTGCTGGCTTGGGTTGCTGCATCGTTACTGATGACGGCTGCTTGCTGCTGTCTGGGGTCGATTTGAATTACGGCTGCACCAGAGGCGATCGCATCTCCTGATCGCACAAATATTTGGGTCACTTGACCCTGTACTCTCGGTTGGAGAGTGACGGAACGTCGAGACTCTAAGCTAGCCACAAAATCTGTGCTTTCTTCAATAGTTCCGACTTGTACTGGTGATGTTTTTACTCTTACGCCTGGAGGTTGAGCCTCAGCCGTGGCGGGTGGGCGATCGCTCGGAGTCAGTAACCGCCAAACTATAGCTGTTCCACCCCCTAATAATAGGATGGCAGCCAACAATAACCTGAGCCACCGCCTTTGTTTTGGTGGTGGCTCAGGGGGTTCCTGGGGAAGATTATCTCTAAAATCAGTTTGAGGCTCAGAGGATGACATGGTTTACAGCGAACCTAAGAACTAATTAACTAAACATTGTCACAACGATAAATATGTAGGCGATGGAATTTACTTATTTAGCATGAGTCTCCATAAATAGCTTTGTGTTAGCTCACCCAAAATATACTGTTTTTATATTTTCGCCAATCTACCTAAAGGTGAATGATAAAGTCTAGTTTACAAATCAAGAGTATATCTTGTCTTTTCAATTATTGCTGAAATTTTTCTAATCTTGCTTTCGAGATTCGATATTTTTCTGTAATTGGTAATTGGTAATATAGAAGTTTCCTGATATTGGTTACTGAAGTTTGATTCATATAGATTAGTTTTTAATTGTTATTTTTACCTGTAAAACTAAATCTAGGTTATAAGATTAACCAAGAAAATTACTTATCATAATGATTTGAATTAATGAGTATCGATAATTACAAAATATCATATCTCCCTAGCACAACCAAGTTGCTTTTTTCGATGTAGTCTGCGCTTAAAAATATTTAATAGGATTCTTATCGTAAGTAAAAGGGTTTAAGACCCCTACCTCTCTACTTAGTATCATTTACCCTACGGGATATTGCTACAGTCGGGGTTTAAATCCCCGTCTGAAGGCGAACAGCGTGCTGTAGGCAAAATGTTTTGAATTTTAAATTTCCCCTACACCCTTGATTTTTCGTTTTCATGGGTAAGTTCGATTGATTTTATAAATAGCCTCTTATTGCTTGATGTAGCTAATAAAAATTATTCGACTGCTGCCAAATCATCAGACTTTTTACCTAATGAATCACTTGCAAGAAAACCAGAAATAGCAAAGAGCATCCAACCGAAACATACTTGCTTCCTTGTTTGCCAATCTTGTCTATTATTGATAGTAGGAATTGGTTGACTATTCATCTCTAATTGCCAACAAATCATGCCACCTATACCGAACAATACAGCACTAACGATAGAGGAAATTGTCACAGTTCTAAATATCCAGGAAGCAAAATTTTGTTCCATCCGTAAACGCCTGACAGCGCGGCGATTACGAATCATACTTAATTCATCTTTGTTCAGACTGAGTGGAGCTAGTGGATAGGTTATTTGTTGATTTCCCATCATTTTTGTCACCTAATATCTCCTTCTACGTCATATATGATATCCATAACTGTGGTTATATATAAACTTTCGTCGGAGATAATTTATTAAATAAATTTCAAGATAAAAAGTTTAAACAAGTGCTGGTTCTGCAAGCAAATACCCAAAGATATAAGTAGGACAGCATAAATATTTGCTGTCGGGAATAGTCAGCTATGCTGAAAGAATGAGGATGGAGGATTTTAGTTCATACTTCTTAACTAAGATAGTTTTGTTTTTTGACGGCCGACTTACTTAAGAAAGAGATTTGATTATTACAAAAATATAAGTATCTGTAGGAATACTGGAACAATAGTTTTGTTTTTTTTACGAATCTTGAAGACATGGTGTGAGAAACCAAAATCTATTTTTTTTTGCTATGGTGATCCCAAAGGAATTATTAAGCACACAACGAAGTATAAACAGTATTGATCGTGTTTATGGTGCTGCGATGGATTTCTGTCCACCGTAGGCGAGCGATCGCCAAATAACGAAAATAAATGCAACAAAAAACTAATTCTCCATAACCAGAGCATTAATTAAGGGAGGTAATACTGATGGTGACAGTATCTCAAAACACTTTAGCAAAATGTTCTCAAGAGGAATCGCTGGTTCTCTGGCTTGATAAAGTTGGCATTAAAGATATTGCCTTAGTGGGGGGTAAAAATGCCTCATTGGGGGAAATGATTCAACAACTGACACCCAAAGGTGTGAACGTACCGACAGGATTTGCTACTACTGCTTACGCTTATCGTTATTTCATCCAATCGGCTGGGTTAGAAGCCAAGTTACGGGAACTGTTTGCAGATTTGGATGTGGAGGATGTGAGAAATTTACAAGAAAGGGGACTAAAAGCGCGATCGCTCCTCATGCACACCCCATTTCCTGTAGAATTACAACAGGCGATCGCCTCTGCTTATGAAAGTTTGTGTAAGCAGTACAACCCTGATACAGATGTCGCCGTCCGTTCCAGCGCTACCGCCGAAGACTTACCAGATGCGAGTTTTGCTGGACAACAAGAAACTTATCTCAATGTAGTTGGCGCAGAAGAAGTATTAGCAGCTTGTCATAAATGCTTTGCTTCCCTATTTACAGACCGCGCCATTTCCTATCGCCATACTAAAGGATTTGATCACTTTAGCGTCGCCTTGGCTGTGGGTGTGCAGAAAATGGTACGTTCTGACCTAGCCACCTCTGGGGTGATGTTCTCTATTGACACAGAAACGGGTTTTAAAGATGCAGCCTTAATTACAGCCGCCTATGGTTTAGGTGAAAATGTTGTTCAAGGCGCAGTTAATCCAGATGAATATTGTGTATTTAAGCCGACATTAAAAGCAGGATTTAAACCAATTATTGATAAAAAATTGGGCAGTAAAGAATTAAGAATGGTCTATGATGAAGGCTCCCAATCTACTAAAAATGAAGCAGTATCAATAGTAGAACAAAATCAATTTGCTCTCAATGACGCAGACATTTTACAACTGGCTCATTGGGCTTGTTTAATTGAAGACCATTATTCTCAAGCCCACGGTAGTTACACCCCAATGGATATTGAATGGGCGAAAGATGGCATCACCAACCAACTTTTTGTAGTGCAAGCACGGCCAGAAACGGTGCAGTCCCAGAAGAATGGTAACGTGTTGCGGAGTTACCGCTTGGGGCTGGGGACTGGGGAGAAAACACAAAATATATCACTCCTCCCTCTTGTTACTGGACGCGCTATTGGTGAAGCCATTAGCCAGGGGAAAGCGCGGGTAATTTTAGATGCCAAACAAATAGAAGAATTTCAGGCTGGGGAAGTGTTGGTGACGGAGAGAACTGACCCTGACTGGGAACCAATTATGAAACGTGCCAGTGCAATTATTACCAATTCTGGTGGTCGTACTTGTCATGCGGCAATTATCGCACGGGAATTGGGTGTGCCGGCGATCGTTGGCTGTGGTAATGCCACGCAAGTTTTAACAACTGGTCAAGAGGTGACGGTTTCTTGTGCGGAGGGTGAAGAAGGTAAAGTTTATCCTGGGTTATTACCTTTTGAAGTTAAAGAAGTTCCCTTAGAAAACTTACCCCGCACCCATACCCAAATCTTGATGAATGTGGGTAATCCCCAAGAAGCGTTTAGTTTATCGGCAATTCCCAATGACGGTGTTGGTTTAGCCAGGACAGAGTTTATTATTGCTAACCAAATTCAAGTTCATCCCTTGGCATTGATTCACTACGACAAATTAGCGGATGCAGAACAAAAAGCTAAAGTTGCGGCTATCACCGCCACGTATGAGGATAAACCCCAATATTTCGTCGATAAATTAGCCCAAGGTGTGGGCAGAATTGCCGCCGCCTTTTATCCCAAACCTGTAATTGTGCGAATGTCCGATTTTAAGAGTAATGAATATCGCAACCTTGCAGGGGGTTCCCAATTTGAACCAGATGAAGAAAACCCGATGCTGGGTTGGCGGGGGGCTGCACGTTATTATGATCCAGGGTACAGAGAAGGTTTTGCTTTAGAATGCCATGCTATCAAGCGGGTGCGGGATGAGATGGGGTTAACTAACGTTATTCCCATGATTCCTTTCTGTCGCACACCAGAGGAGGGACGCTTGGTTTTAGCAGAGATGGCGAAACATGATTTAAAACAAGGTGTGAACGACTTGCAGGTTTATGTAATGTGTGAGTTACCAAGTAACGTCATCTTGGCCGAACAGTTTGCAGAGGTGTTCGACGGTTTCTCCATCGGTTCCAACGACTTGACTCAGCTGACACTAGGATTAGATAGAGATTCAGCTTTAGTCGCTCGACTATTTGACGAACGTAGCCCAGCTGTGAAACAAATGGTGAAAATGGCGATCGCCTCTGCAAAAAAACAACGCCGCAAAATCGGCATCTGTGGGCAGGCACCAAGCGATTACCCGGAATTTGCCCAGTTTTTGGTAGAAGAGGGAATTGATTCCATTAGTCTCAATCCCGACTCTGTATTAAAAACGATGCTGGAAATAGCTAAGGTGGAACAGCAAAGCTGAGGCAAGAGGTAAATCAATTCAAAATTCAAAATACCCTTCGGGAACGCCAAGGGCGAACAAAATTCAAAATTAGAGAATTGCTTACTCAGCAAAATTTACATCCTAGCCAAGGCAGACACTTTAGAAAGCTTGTCTTTAGATAAACCTTCCAGTTCGTTGACATGAAGCCAGCCATCTTTGACTAACCCAGCAAAGACAAACAACAGAGCCGAGTATTGGTAATCATACTTGCCCTCGATTTCATGCCTTCTAGCACTTAAGAAATCGTGTAATTGCCAAAGCCCGTCCAACTCTACAAGTGTGCTGGCTTCCTTTTGAACCTGTTTCAGCAAAGCCTCAATCTCTCGCTTGTAGGCTTGATCAAAGGCTGTTCTAGCTATCTTTTTCTCAATATCAGTCCACTCGGCTTCACTCACGTGCATGACTCAATCTTAAACTGGTGTATTAATTGCGTTTGCTCAGAATAATTGAGCGCCCTTGGTTAAGAGAGCGCTCACCGCGATAATCAATTTTTTAGTTTTTTGTTATTTTCCCTTAGCGAACCAAGTTCAAAAGTTCCTTGGGAGAGGCTAACAAGTCAATAGCGACAAAAAAGATTTTACCTTGGGGGTTGAGCAAGAAGCGCCAAGCCATGTTCATCCCTACTGCTGCACCAAACCAAGGGGTCTGAACTTTACCTGTCACTTTCACCTGAGTGTAACCATCCTCTGCGGGTTCAGCTACACCGCGCTCTGGGAGCAAGTTGAGGTTCTGGCATTCTTCACGGAAGAACCGCAGAATCGCATCCTTACCAACGATTGGTCTTTGGAAGGGAGGCTGTAAAGCTCCATCCTCCACGAACAACTTGATCAGTTCATCAAAGTCATTGGCGTTCAAGTTGTTCATGTAATTCAACACAGTGGGATTGTTAATTCCCTCAATGGAGACTTGAACACGCTGGGAAATATCTTTAGGTGCAACTACTGGTTCAGAAACTCTTGTATAGCCGCCTAGTTTAGCTGCATCAAATCCCATGTCTACAACAGAACTGCGGAGGACGGTAATCTGTTGTCCTTGATCCAGACTTTTCAGGGTTTCCAATACGGCATTAGCATTGGCTGAAAGCTGATAGCCAGCAGGAATTGGTGCAACAACACCTTGCTCCATCCATTCTCCCAGTTGATTCCAAAAACCTAGCTTGATATTAGGTGACCAAGTAGCATAGGTGCGGCAAATGGGCGTATCTGTGTGGTTTGCCAGATCGCACATAACCTGAGTTTGTTCTTCAAAGGTCATTTCTTTGATTTGCTTGAGAATGCCTTCTGCAAACTGCATACTAGCTGCACCAGGGGCTGCAACAGTAATGGTTTTGCCCATCTCTAAGAAAGCGAACCATGTCCATGCCAGTTGATCTTCTGCACTAAGTTGGTTGAATCGTGCAGTCAGCGCTGGCACTGCATCAGCCTGTAATGTGTTGGGGAAGATACGACGGGCGGAATCGATAGTAATTGCCATACAGAGAGCTACCTAGCGAAGTTTTAACCTGACAAGAGGCGAAGCAAAAAGTTTCAGAGGATACAATTTTGCTCCTGTGTCTAAAAGTATCACAAAAGTTTGCATAAATTAAAAAAACTTTACATTTTTCTCAAGGGCTTGGTTTGAAAAAAACTGTAACTATCGCCTAGTCTACTTTTTCGCGCTCAATCCTTGTTTACAAAAAATGCTTATCTATAGGACTCATAGTTGATTTTTGAAATATACGTAGGGTGGGCAATGCCCACCAAAACCATGAGCCGGTGGGCATTGTCCACCCTACAGGTACTACAGATACTGAGAATTTTATGCCCAAGCGCAGGCTACGCCAACAGGAATCAAATCAGATTCCTATATAAGTTATTTAATTTGGTAGGATGCGTCAGTGCGATAGAGTCTCTATGAATCAATTCAAAATTCAAAATAAAAAAAGTGTTTGTGGTGTAGGTATCTTCCCTGTACTAGACGGGCTAGAAGTTCAGAACAGTCAAAAGTCAACGGTCAAGACAGTTTTATACTAATGACTATTGACTAATGACTATTGACTAATGACTAAAAATTGGTATCGAATTGGCTTGGTCGGTATATTCTTACTGTCCCTGTCCTTACGGTTTTGGGGACTAGATAGATTTAATACTTTGGTATTTGATGAAATTTACTACGCTAAATTTGGTCATAACTATCTCAACCACATACCATTTTTCGATGGTCATCCACCCTTAGGCAAATACATGATTGCTGTGGGAATGTGGCTGAGTAGCTATATTCCTTTTTGGCAAGAGGGCGTAAATGGATTAACTGGTGCATTGCGCTCTCCTGGGAGTTATCGTTGGGTTAATGCTCTATCTGGCTCATTTATTCCGTTAATTATTGCCAATATCGCCTATCAAATAAGTTATCGACGCAGCTTTGCTTTACTTGCTGGTTTATTCACGGCTTGCGATGGTTTGTTTATTGTAGAATCTCGTTACGCACTCATCAATATTTATATCGTCATATTTGGCTTATTAGGGCAATGGTTATTTTTATTAGCATTAGATAGTCAAAAGCAGAGACGTAATTTATATTTAGTCCTAGCTGGCATAGCTTTTGGTTGTTCAATTGCCACAAAATGGAATGGTTTATTTTATTTAGTAGGTATTTATTTAATTTGGAGTATAGGTTGGATTTGGCAGTTCATTACATCCAAAAATCAACCAAAAGATAATTCTACTGCTGATGGGGAGTCTGTTATTCATCGGAAATCACTCTATAAAATAACACAAATAAATATTGGACAAATTTTATTTTTTTTAGGGATTATCCCCACTGTAATTTATAGTTTGATTTGGATACCACATTTACAAATAAATCCTAAATATGGATTTATTAAAGTACATCAAGAAATATTAGGCTTTCACGAACGTCTTGGAGGTAATACGGCTCAAGTACATCCTTACTGCGCTGCTTGGTATAAATGGCCGTTGATGATTCGGCCGATGGCATATTATTATCAAACGGCGCAAAGAGTTAATGATCCATTACCTGTTTTAGGGCCGCCTTTGCCTAGTGGTGCAGGGAAAGTGATT
This sequence comes from Trichormus variabilis 0441, assembly GCF_009856605.1. Taxonomy (NCBI): domain Bacteria; kingdom Bacillati; phylum Cyanobacteriota; class Cyanophyceae; order Nostocales; family Nostocaceae; genus Trichormus; species Trichormus variabilis. The sequence goes on from NZ_CP047242.1 coordinate 6,099,290, forward strand.
TATGATGTTCATGCAATGGGTAATCCTTTCTTATGGTGGTTTGGCGTTGCTGCATTATTATTTTTGCTGGGGATGCTGATAGCAAAAGTGATGATTCCTTTAGTAAAAGAAAAGCGCTTATCTTTGCCAGCAAAACTTTCTGTTGATACTTGGATTGCTTTATATATAGTCTGGAATTACGCTGTCAATTTATTACCTTGGACGAGGGTGTCACGGTGCGTTTTTATCTATCATTACATGACAGGTGTAGTGTTTGCATTTTTAGCGATCGCCTGGTTTGTTGATCAATGTCTGCGTAGTTATTATCGCCCATTGCGGATTGTCGGTGTGACGATTTCCTTTGTAATTATTGCTGCGCTTATTTTTTGGCTCCCCGTTTATTTAGGTTTACCCCTTTCTCCTGAGGGTTATAAAATGCGGATGTGGTTTAAATCTTGGGTGTAGAAGGAAAAATTCCCAGTTTGTCCAAGCAACTAGGGAATTTTCAACTATTACAGAGGATTTATGCTGGCTTTAACTCATCCAAGGCTAGATTCAATTGCAAAACATTAACCCCTGGTTCACCAAAAATGCCCAGAAATCGGCTATCAGTATTTTGAGTAATTAAAGTTTCTAGCTGTTGGGGTGGGAGTCCGCGCATTTTGGCTATACGGGAAACTTGCGCTCTGGCAGCTTCAGGGGTAATGTGGGGGTCAAGGCTGGAACCAGAAGTATAGACTAAATCGGCAGTTGGTTGGATACCAGCTGTTTGCAGTCGATTTAAGTCTTCATCTTTGATGCGTTTGATTAATTGGGGGTTACTAGGAGCCAAATTACTAGCACCAGAAATTCCTGTTTGTAAAACTAGATTATCATCTTTGTTTGGGTTAGCCGTACTGTAGACAGTGGTACTAGGACGAGAGTTAAAATAGCGATCGCTAGTAAAAGGTTGACCAATTAAAGTCGAACCCAAAACTTGACCCCGGCTATCCCTAACTAAACTACCGTTTGCCTGATAGGGAAATACAAACTGTCCAACAGCAATCATCAAAAAAGGATAAATCACAGCAGCAATTACCCAGAGTACAAAACTAGAACGAATTGCCCTGCTAGCTTCGCGTGCAAAACTCATTAGAACTTCTCCGGTATAAACATCACAAAAAATAGATAAATAGACAGACTCAACGTCACTACTCCTAAAAGCCCCAAAGCCCAAGCCTGTGTACGGGAAAACTCATCACCAGTAGCCCCATAAACAACAGGTGCAACCACAAGGTTAAAACACATCCCCAAAAAGATAGACAAAGGCAACCTACGCCCACCAAAAATCAAAGACCTTCTCATAGCAATTCAAAATTCAAAATTAGGAAAACCAAACAGAATATTAGGTGTATGTATCCGTCCCATTCTTTTGTCACATTGGTCTCATATCTCCATTCCTCATTCCTCAAAAAAACTCCGCGCCCCTCCGCGCAACGGCAGTCGCTACAACGGGGGAAACCCCCGCAACGCGCTGCCTCCCCTCTGCGTTTCCCCTACTAAGAAAAAGGCAAAATCACATCAATTAATTTGATGGCAATAAAAGGCGCAATAATACCACCAAGACCATAAATAAAGATGTTACGTCTTAATAATTGGTCTGCCGTTAGTGATCTAAACTTCACACCTTGAAGCGCCAAAGGAATCAACGCCGGAATAATCAGAGCGTTATAAATCAGCGCCGAAATAATTGCCGATTGGGCGCTTTTTAAACCCATAATATTCAGCGCACCAATACCAGCCGCCCCAAAGATAGTAGGCAGAATGGCAAAATATTTAGCGATGTCATTAGCAATTGAGAAAGTTGTCAAAGCGCCACGAGTAATCAACAACTGTTTACCAATAGTGACTAAATCAATTAATTTAGTGGGGTCAGAATCCAAATCCACCATATTAGCGGCTTCTTTGGCTGCTTGTGTCCCAGAGTTCATTGCCAAACCCACGTTAGCTTGCGCCAAGGCTGGGGCATCATTAGTACCATCCCCAGTCATAGCGACTAACTTACCCTGAGATTGTTCGTTGCGAATTACATCAATCTTGTCTTCTGGTGTTGCTTCGGCAATGAAATCATCAACCCCTGCTTCTTGAGCAATTACACTAGCAGTAATGTGATTGTCCCCTGTGAGCATAATTGTCTTGACACCCATCCGCCGCAATTGCTCAAACCTTTCTCTTAAACCGGATTTGACAATATCTTTAAGATAGATAACTCCAAAAATTTGGTCATCTTGACAGACAGCTAAAGGTGTACCCCCCAACAAAGAAACCCGCTCATAGGCTGCATCAAGGTCAGGAGGAACAGAACCACCACGAGAACGGATAAAGCCCTTAATCGCATCTACTGCACCTTTACGGACTTGCTTCCCGTTGGGTAAATTAGTGCCACTCATCCGAGTTTTGGCAGAAAATTCCACACCTTCGGCTTGGCTAAGATTAACATCTGCCAGAATTTTGTATTTTTCTGCAAGTTTGACAATTGATTTGCCTTCTGGAGTTTCATCAAACAGACTGGCTAATTTCGCAATTCTCGCCACATCTTCAACTGTGTAGTTATTCACAGGGATAAACTCATCAGCCATGCGGTTTCCGAAGGTGATAGTACCTGTTTTATCTAACACTAAACTATTGATATCACCGCAGGCTTCTACTGCTCGTCCAGAGGTAGCAATGACGTTAAATTGAGCTACCCTATCCATCCCGGCGATACCAATGGCACTGAGCAAACCGCCTATAGTTGTGGGAATCAAAGCTACTAATAGAGAAATCAGAATAGCGATACTTGCACCTGCGCGTAAACTGTTTGCTGCCTCTGCCCCAAATGCAGTGCTGATAAAGTTAGCAATATAGTTCACAAAAGAGGGCATGGTTGCTACTACGATTAAGAAAACCTGTGTTAATACAGCTAACAATACTGTCAAAGCAATCTCATTCGGAGTTTTAGAACGTTCTGCCCCTTCTACAAGGGAAATCATCCGGTCAATAAAACCCTGACCAGGATCAGCAGTAATCCGAATTATCAATTCATCTGAGAGTAAGCGTGTTCCTCCAGTGACAGAACTGGCAATATCTGTACCTGGTTGCTTAAGGACAGGGGCAGATTCGCCTGTAATGGCTGACTCATCCACTGAACCAATACCCTGTATGACTTCCCCATCGCCGGGAATCATATCATTGGCCACTACCTTGATTACATCGCCTCGTCGCAGTTGTGTAGAACCAATTTTTTCTAGAGAACCATTGGGTAAGACTTTCCAGGCGATGGTATCGGAACGGGTAGCTTTTAAGCTATCTGCTTGTGCTTTACCTCGTCCTTCCGCTACGGCTTCAGCAAAGTTGGCAAATAAGACTGTGAAAAACAAAATTAAGGTAATCAACCCGTTGAGTAGACGTTGTTGGTTGATATTTGCCTGTACTGTTCCGAAGAGGTTGGGGTTAAGAGTGACGAGAAATGTCACAATTGTCCCCACCCAAACAATAAACATTACAGGGTTTCTAGCAGCTACTTTGGGGTGGAGTTTAACAAATGATTCTTTAATAGCTCTTTGGTAGAGTCCTCGCATATCTGTTTTAGGAGTACGTTGGCGCGAGTCACGAGTTTCATGAGGGAGACGAGATGGCGATCGCATAAAGTTGGGTGAGAGTTGACAAATTACGAATTACCAATCCAAAACGCTTCACCAATGGGGCCGAATGCTAGTAAAGGAAAGAATGTCAGTGCGCCGAGGATTAAAATGACACCGGCTGTTACCCCTGTGAATAGTCCTGTGTCGGTTCGCAATGTCCCAGCTGTGAAGGGGACTTGTTGTTTACGGCAGATACTATCGGCTAGGAATAGTAAGCCGATGATGGGGATATAACGCCCTGCTAGGAGACTAAAAGAAGTGCTGAGGTTCCACCATAAGCCTGTGATTGTTGGTTGTGCGCCAGAGGCGATCGCCAATGGTGATGGTTGACTATCTCCTAGTCCTTCAAATCCTGAACCGTTGTTAGCGGCGGCGGAAGCGTATTCATAAATCACTTGAGCGAAGCCGTGAAAACCTGGGTTGCTGATGCCTGCTAACTGTTCGCTGAAAGCCAAGGTGATGGCTGATGGAATCATGATGGCTATGGGGTGGACTAAGAGAATGAGAAAGCTTGCCAGCACTACTTCGCGCTTTTCGATTTTGCGTCCGAGAAATTCGGGTGTACGTCCTACCATCAAACCTGTAACAAATACTGCCAAAATTAGGTAAGCGAACAAGTAAGCTGTTCCGGTTCCTTGCCCACCCCAGATAATTTGTAGGAACATATTTGACAGGGTGACAAAACCCCCGTTGGGCATGAATGAATCGTGCAAACTGTTGACAGCACCGCACATGGTGGCGGTTGTACTCACGGCAAATAGTGCAGACTGCGCCCAACCAAACCGGACTTCTTTACCTTCTAAGTTTGGTTGTATACTCCCCAATAGTGGGTTTACATCTGGGTTGCCGTTATATTCACCAATGGCAGTGATGATAATAAAAGCTAGATAAATTACACCTACCATGCCATAGACTAACCAAGCTTGTTTAATGTTGTTGGCAAATAAGCCGTAGGTGTAAATCAAGGCAGTGGGAATCGATAACATCGCCACAATCTCAATTAAGTTGGAAAACCCGTTGGGATTCTCAAATGGATGTGCCGAGTTGATGGCGAAAAAGCCGCCGCCGTTCTCTCCCAGTTCTTTGATAATTTCATAGTGGGCAACAGGGCCACGAGCGATCGCCTGACTAATGTTAGGATTTTCTACGGTGGGTAATACAATCGGCCCCGCCAATGTTTCCGGCACGCCCGCAGCCATGAGCGCAATACCACCGACAATACAAATAGGTAGCAAAATCCTGGTGATGGTGCGGGTTAGGTCTACGTAAAAATTACCCAATGGTCTACCTGTCAACCCGCGAATAAAGGCAATGGCTACAGCCAGTCCTGTTGCGGCTGAGGTGAACATATGATAACCCAGCCCAAACATTTGACTACCATAGCTGAGGTAGGTTTCCCCTGAGTAGTGCTGTTGATTGGTATTGGTAATAAAGGATATAGCTGTATGCAGTGCTGTATCCCAAGTTGGCGCACCTATATTTGTGGGATTGAGGGGTAGCCATCCCTGATTCATCATCAGCAAAAACACAAACAATCCCATCATGAAATTGCTATACAAAATGGCTCGTGCATATTGCCAACCAGTCATATTTTCTCTAGTTTGAACACCAATTAAGACGTAAATTAATCGCTCAACTGGATTCAGAAGCGTGTCAAGGACAGTATGTTGTTCTTGATAAACACGCGCCATGTATCGCCCGAAAACATGAGTAATTACTACTACAATCAGTAGCGTTAAGGCGATTTGTAACCAACCTTGTAACATTGGTATTTTGAATTAGTAAAACGTAATATTAATTACATAATTGTTTTGTTTGTTGTAGAAATCAAGGGATAGAAAAGTATAAAATTTATTTATTTTTTATATATAGTGTTTAGTCGTAAATATATATCAGTGTTTATATATCTTCTAAACGCAAAATTTTGTATAATTAATTGATATATAGTAATCTGATTTGATTATTGAGAATACCTAAGTATCTGTAGGGTGGGCAATGCCCACCCTACGTATATCTTATAAATCAAATATGAGTTTTATAGCCAAATCACAAGTTAATATAAATGCTAGCCCGGCGAACTAAATTACTATCCCAAAACTCATTTTTGGTAAAAGCCTCAGTCATCTTAGGGCTATTGATCACAGTGATTTCTATGGAGTTTTCTACGCCCACAGAATATGTATTTGGGTATCTTTATACTGGGCCAATTCTGTTAGCTAATCACTGGTTTGGACGTATAGCAACTTTATTGACGACATTTATTGCTGTATTTTTAACGATTGTGAATCTTTGGCTTCCAGATCATGAAGTGATTAGGTTTCCTACAGTCGCTAGTCGGACGATCGCCTGTATGTCCTTGATTGTAACAGGAATTTTAAGCGATCGCCTGCGTCATTCTCAAGAGGCGATCGCCCTCACCCGTGCCAAATTAGAATCACAGGAAGAATTAGTCAGACTGCGGGAAGATTTTGCTTCTACTCTCACCCACGATTTGAAAACACCACTTTTGGGTGCTATTGAAACTCTCAAAGCTGTTCAACAAGAAAAATTTGGTGCGGTATCATCAGCACAGCAGCCGGTGTTAGCCACAATTATCCGCAGCCATCAAACTTCTCTACAACTCCTAGAAACTTTATTAGATATCTATCGCAATGATACAGAAGGTTTACAGCTAAATTTAATTCCTGTGGATTTAACCACCTTGGCCGAGGAAGCAGCGAGTACACTAATTGATTTGGCTGCCAGTCGGCGAGTTCATATATCGTTTAATTATGGTGACTCTGATTGGCGGCGATCGCTGTGGGTAAACGGTGACCCTCTGCAATTGCAACGGGTGTTGTATAATCTCCTAGTCAATGCTATCAATCATTCTCGGCGGGGCGATCGTGTAGAGGTTATATTAGAAACCCAAGCTTCCTATCAAGTAGTAAAAATTTCCGATACTGGCCCAGGTATTCAAGCAGAACAGTTTCCCCATTTATTTGAACGATTTTATCAAGGACATAGTGAACGCCAAGCCAAAGGTTCAGGTTTAGGACTTTATTTATCTCGACAAATTATTGCAGCTCATAACGGTATAATTTGGGCAGAGAATAGAGTTCCTACGGGTGCTATGTTTGCATTCAAATTGCCTGTTCTCCCATTTCAGCCCTCCTTATCTGCGTCAGATGGCTTCTAACCCGGTAAAAATTCTGTTGGTTGAAGATGATGAACTCTTTCGCTTAGGCTTGCGCGTGCGATTACAACAAGAAGCAGGTTTAGAAATTATTGCTGAGGCTGAAGATGGTGAAACAGCTCTTGATTTAATCAAGCAAAACTCTCTGGATGTGGTGTTATTAGATGTAGGATTACCAGGGCTGGGGGGAATAGAAGCTTGTAAACAAATTAAGCAGCAAAATCCTCAATTACCAATTTTAGTTTTGACTTCCCATTCCCAAAAACCGTTAATTTCTAAATTAATTGAAGCAGGCGCTCAAGGATATTGTCTCAAAGGAATTATCGCCGAAAAATTAGTATTGGCACTGCGTTCTGTAGCGGCTGGGGCTTCTTGGTGGGATGAAACTGCAACTAGGGAAATTCGCTCTTCAATTGAGTCTAGCCAGTCTCAATCGCCAGAACAAAATTTCACAAAATCTGATCACCCTTTAACTGGACGTGAATTAGAAATTTTATCTTTATTAGCCAAGGGTAAAACGAATCAGGAAATTGCTACAGCACTCTACATTACCCCTGGAACAGTTAGAGTTCATGTTCATGCTATTCTACACAAACTAGAGGTTAGCGATCGCCATCAAGCTGTAGTTGTTGCTTTACAAAAACGTTTGATTCAAAATAGTGCGATCGCAGATTAATAGTCAAGTCACTTCACTCCAATTCAAAATTAAAAATTTGGATAAATTTTTTATTCCTGATATGAGGGGCTTGCAGAGTAAAAAATATCTAAGTGTAGGGTGCGTCAGTATGAATAAGTTCTGAGTATAGTTAGGTTATATCGCTCTGACGCACCCTACCAAACTGAACAATAACTATAATTCAGATTTTGTTTACATCACTAAATATATACGGTTTAATCAATCACCGCTTTTTTACATTTCTTATCTCTATGTATCTTTTCCGACTGTTAGACTGTTAGCGCAAGCAGTAAGTAATTTGTAGTTAGTAATTAGTAATGGCTTAAATTAAGGAATGTAAATAATTAATTACTTAGCTTAAAAAATATATCGACTCTAATTTTGATGATTCCAGGGAATCAAAGAGGATTGTTATGAGAATAGACTTAGAATCACCCAATATTAATGTTACTAGTTTAAAAGAAGCGCCAATTCATCTTTCCGGACAGATTCAACCACATGGTGTGCTTTTGGTTTTAGAAGAACCTGATCTGAAAATATTACAAGTGAGCAACAATACTTGGAGTATTTTGGGTATCAAGACTGAAGATATATTACAGAAAAAATTAGAAGACTTACTCGATTCATTCCAAATAGAACGAATTCAAGCAGGCTTATCTTCTGGGAATCTGGAATTTATTAACCCTACGAAAATTTGGATTAGAAAAAAGGGGGATGATTACGCAGTATTTGATGCCGTTTTTCATCGCAATACGGAAGGCTTTTTGATTCTGGAGTTAGAACCGGCAATTACTCAAGAAAATATCCCGTTTTTAAGCTTCTATCATCTGGCTAAAGCTTCAATTAATCAGTTGCAGAAAACAGCTAATCTGCGGGATTTTTGTCAGATAATTGTCCAAGAAGTCCGCAAAGTCACCGATTTTGATCGGGTAATGTTATATAAGTTCGATGATGATGGACATGGTTCAGTCATCGCGGAAGAAAAACTAGACAGCCTAGAACCATACTTAGGACTGCACTATCCAGAATCTGATATACCTAAACCAGCCAGAAAATTATTTATTTCTAATTCTATTCGGGTGATTCCCAATGCTCAGGCTCAAGCTATACAGATGATACCATCTGTAAATCCAGTGAGCGATCGCCCGGTTGATTTAACTAACTCAATTCTCAGAAGTGCGGCGAACTGTCACCTGGAATATTTACACAATATGGGTGTCGGTGCTTCCTTAACTATTTCCTTAATTAAAGACAATAAGCTTTGGGGATTAATTGCTTGTCACCATCTGTCAGCCAAGTATGTTTCCTATGAATTGCGGAAAGCCTGCGAATTTTTGGGACGGGTGATATTTGCGGAAATTTCCGCCAGGGAAGAAACAGAAGATTACGATTATCGGATGAATCTGACCCATATTCAATCTCTGTTGGTTGAATATATGTCCCAAGAAGATAACTTTGTTGATGGTTTAGTTAAACATCAGCCGAATCTTTTAGATTTAACCAGCGCCCAAGGTGCGGCGGTATGTTTTGGCGACCATTGTACATTAATCGGTGAGACTCCCAAAGCAGAAGATTTAGTTTTCTTAGTCCAGTGGTTGAAGAATAACGTTGAGGAAGAAGTTTTCTACACTGATTCTCTACCGCAAGTTTATCCAGATGCGGAAAGATATAAAAACGTCGCCAGTGGTTTGTTAGCGATTCCTATTTCCCAACGTAATTACGTTTTGTGGTTTCGACCGGAAGTAATTCAAACTGTAAACTGGGGTGGTGACCCTAATCAGCCTTTTGAAGTGAATAAGTTAGATGGGAATGTGCGTCTGTGTCCGCGCAAATCCTTTGAGTTGTGGAAAGAAACAGTCCGCCTCACTTCTTTACCTTGGCGATATGTGGAAATTAAAGCGGCTTTAGAATTGCGGAAAGCGATTGTGAACATCGTTCTGCGCCAAGCCGATGAACTGGCGCAGTTAGCACAAGATTTAGAACGTTCCAACGCCGAACTGAAAAAGTTTGCTTATGTTGCATCCCATGACTTACAAGAACCACTCAATCAAGTAGCGAATTATGTACAGTTGTTGGAGATGCGCTATCAAGATGAACTAGATGCCGATGCCAATGAGTTTATCACCTTTGCAGTTGAAGGGGTGAGCTTGATGCAAACCTTAATTGATGACGTTTTGGCGTATTCTAAAGTAGATACACAAGCGATCGCTTTTCAACTAACAGAAGTAGAAAAAGCCTTAGATAAGGCTTTGGGTAATTTGCGCCAACGCATCGCCGAAACAGGCGCAACCATTACTCACGACCCCTTACCAACGGTAATGGCTGGTAGTACCCAACTTATGCAGCTATTCCAGAATTTGATAGCCAACGCCATTAAATTCCACAGTCAGGAAGCGCCGCAAATTCATATAGGTGCAGAAAGGCTAGAAGACGAATGGCTATTCTCCGTCAGAGATAATGGGATTGGTATTGACCCCCAATTTAGCGATCGGATTTTCGTAATTTTCCAACGCTTACACACGCGAGACGAGTATCATGGTACAGGTATGGGCCTAGCAATCTGTAAGAAAATTATCGAATGTCACCGGGGACGAATCTGGGTAGAGTCACAACTTGGTGAAGGTGCTACCTTCTACTTTACGATACCAGTTGGAGGTCGAGAGCGTGAGCGTAGAAACGGAAGAAAAACACAAAACAATCTTTTTAGTTGAGGACAATAAAGCCGATATCCGCCTTATCCAAGAAGCCTTTAAAAATAGCCAATTACCCCACGAAGTGGTAACAGTGAGAGATGGTATGGACGCAATGGCCTATCTGCGCCGGGAAGGAGAGTATACCCATGCACCCCGTCCAGACCTCATTCTCTTGGATTTGAACCTACCCAGAAAAGATGGTAGAGAAGTACTGGCGGAAATCAAAGCCGACCCAGTACTTAAACGGATACCAGTAGTAGTTTTAACAACATCCAGAAACGAAGACGACATTTTTCACAGCTACGACCTACACGTAAACTGCTACATCACCAAATCCCGCAACCTCACCCAGCTCTTCCAAATCGTCAAAGGAATAGAAGAGTTTTGGCTCTCTACCGTCACTCTACCACCGGAGTAAGATAAACAATTCAAAATTCAAAATTCAAAAATAAAGAACTCTGGGAAAAAGAAGACAAAGTAGATGGAAATTCTTCTCTCTCCCCAGTCCCCAATCCCCAATCCCCAATCCCCAATCACTACTTTCAAGGGGGTAAAACCAGAAAATTATGGTTGGACACTCAGTCAGGATTTTATTAATTGAGGATAGCCTCGCAGAAGCTAGGTTATTACAGGAATATTTGCATCAAGCTGAGTCCAAACAATTTGTTCTGGTTCATGTGACGCGATTACAGGAAGCACTCAATGAACTCAAACAGACCAGCTACGATGTGATTTTGTTAGACCTCACCCTACCGGATAGCCAAGGATTATCATCTTTACCCAGATTAATAGGACTCGCTCCCAGCGTACCAATTGTTGTCTTAACAAATACTAACGATGAAGACTTAGCAATTGAAGCAGTCAGACAGGGAGCGCAAGATTATTTAGTTAAGCGACAGGTAAATGTTCATGTTTTGGTTCGTGCTGTATGTTATGCAATCGAGCGTAAGCAAGCATTAGAAACATTACGCACCATGAATACAACCTTAGAAAACCGGGTGGAAGAACGCACGGCTGAATTGGTAAAAGCGCAGGAAATTAACCAGTTTAAATCTGAGTTTGTTTCTATGCTCTCCCATGACATTCGTAATCCCTTGAATACTATTTTGCTAGCTGCTGGGTTGTTGCAAAACAATGAAGACAAATTAACCCAAGAGAAAAAACGTTCTCATTTACAAATGATTCGTTCCGCCATTAAAAATATGGCACAGCTATTAGATGAAGTATCATTAATAGGTAAAGCTGAATCAGGTAAACTCCAGTGTGAACTTATCGCTATAGATTTGGAAGCATTCTGTCGTCAGTTATTAGCAGAAGCGCAATTAACTATAGGCGAGAAGCAGCTGACTGTAATTTTTACCTGTAATAAAAAATTTGATGAAGCCTTATTAGATGAAACCTTGTTGCGTCACATTTTAGGTAATGTATTAGGCAACGCTATTAAATATTCCCTTCCCGGTGGTATGATCCACTTTGAATTGACTGCTAACAATAATGCAGTCATGTTTAAAATTCAAGATTGCGGCATTGGTATTTCTCCCCAAGATCAAAAGAATTTATTTCAATCATTCCATCGTGGGGAAAATGTAGGAGGAATAGCAGGTACTGGTTTAGGGCTAGCTATTGTTAAAAAATGTGTTGATGCTCACGGTGGTGAAATTATCGTTAATAGTGAGGTTGGGGTTGGTACAACCTTTACTATCATCTTGCCATTAATCAACTTTTAAATGTGTGATATGTTCTCTATATTTCTGTGGTAAAAAGTTGTTGTCTAGGGAGACTTTTTATAAAATAAATGTTAAGAAAAATTAAACGCAGATGCACGCAGATACACGCGGATGAATTATCCGCAATTGATGGTTTGGTAGGGTGCGTCAGTATGCAGGATTTCTGAGTATAGTTAGATTCTATCGCACTGACGCACCCTACATTTTGGATATTTTTTGATTTGGAAATATCTACATAACCTCTGACTATGAATTATGAATTATTTTCCAGACAATCTTGTAAACGCTGTGCTAAAACCTGTACATGGGGTTCTAGAACAAACGAATAATGGTTTCCAGGGACATCAATAATCTTAATTTCTTGAGCCGCCATTACAGAAAATAATTCTACCCAAACTAAGGTCGGGTCAGGAGCCATAATATGTTTTTCCCTGGCTCGAAATACAGTGACTTTTCCTGGATATGGTTGTCTTATATAGGAATAAGTTGCTTTTAAAGTTCCCACCAAAACATCAAGAATACGGCGATTATTTTGACGTTCTACACCAGGCGGGAATATTCTAGCGCTCCGTGCTTTATCAATGATGTAATTAATTTTTTCTTCTACAGTTAAATTTTCTATTTCTTCAGGTGTGACTAGATTATCTTGACCAAACATACCGCCAAAAACTCTGGAGAGAACACCAACTAAATAAACGTCATCAATGGGTTTTTGTTTATCCAGCAGAATCGGTACGTAAGAATCTAATATTGCTAGTAAAGATACTTCTTGTCCTTGTCTATGTAACTGCTGTGCTACTTCATAAGCTACGACTCCACCAAATGACCACCCCCCGACACGATAAGGCCCTTGGGGTTGAAATTCTCTAATAGTTTTGACGTAGAGACTAGCCATATCTTCAACTCGCGTCAAGGGTGCTTCATCTCCATAAAATCCTTGAGCTTGTAAGCCATAAAATGGTTGGTCAGTTCCTATATATTGTGCGAGTTTAAAATAGCATAAAACATGACCACCAGCAGGATGTATACAAAAGAAAGGCTGCTGCTTACCTTGTGGTTGAATTGGAACTAGGGGTGAATTATGGATTTGGTTGTTTGCTTGAATAACCTTGGCTAAATCTGCAATTACTGGATTTGTTAAAAGTGTTGCTAAGGATATCTCTTTAGCAAATAACTCTTCAATTTGAGAAATTAAATGTAGAGCTTTGAGGGAATTACCACCAATAGCGAAAAAGTTTTCTGTCACACCTACTTTAGGTAAATGCAGAATATTCGACCAGATTTGTACTAATTTTTCTT